>JAFUUR010000235.1 GCA_017477695.1 Oscillospiraceae bacterium
AGTCAAAGATGGGAGCGTCTTCGCTGGTGTTGACGGCCACGACACAGCCGGCCTTCTGCATACCGAGCGTGTACTGGACGGAACCGGAGACAGCCAGGTTCAGCATCAGTCTCGGGGTCACGGTGACGCCGGACTGACCGATCTGTCTGCTGTGCGGCATCCAGCCGTTGTCTACCAGAGGACGGGAAACGCCCACCTGGCCGCCGAGCAGCTCGGCGAGCTCCTCGATCTTCTTCAGATCGTCCTCGCTCTTGACGCCGCGGCCGCCGGCCACGATCACGTCGGAAGCGGCGAGGTTGACCTCGACGTTCTCATCGGGCACGAACTCGACCACTGCGTAGTCGGGATCCGCGGAGACCTGAACGGTCTCGCTGATGATCTCGCCGGTACGGGCGGGGTCGGGATCGAGCGGAGCAAACATCTTGCAGTGCACGGTCGCCATCTGGGGGCGCTTCTCCGGGATCATGATGTGAGCCAGAATCTTGCCGCCGTAGGCAGGCGTGGTCTGCACGAACACGCCGTCCGCGCCGAAGCCCAGGTCGATCGCATCGGCGGTCAGGCCGGTATCCAGGGTGATCATGAGGCGGGGAGCCAGATCACGGCCCAGAGGCGTGGCGCCGTAGAGCAGGATGGAGGGCTTGTACTTCTCGACCAGCTGGGTCAGAGCGGCCTGGTAGGGTCTCGCACTGTACTCGGCCAGAGCGGGATCGTTCACAACGATGACCTTGTTGGCGCCGCGGGCGATGAGGCTGGGAGCCAGAGCGTCCACATCGCTGCCGAGAAGGACCGCGACGATCTCTTCCTTGTTGTAAGCCTGCAGGTCCTGCGCTTTTCCAAGCAGCTCAAACACGGTGGGTTCGATCACACCGTGCTCCTGCTCGGCAAACACCCATATGCCCTTGTAATCTTCTTTCGCCATGAATGTTCGCCTCCTTTAAAGCAGATGCTCGGCTTCGAGCGCGTCGACCAGTTCCTTCACGATGTCGACCATCTCGCCGCTGAGATACTTGGTATCGGTGGTGCGCTTCTCGGGCTCGAAGACGTCCTTGGTGGCGGACGGAGAACCCGGCATGCCCGTCTTGCTGGTGTCGGCTTCCATAGCGGCAGCGTCCCAGGTGAAGAAGGGCTTCTTGTTGGCCTTCATGATGCCCATGGCGGTGGCGTAGCGGGGCTTGTTCAGATCGCTCGTAACGGTGACGACCGCGGGCAGCTTCGCCTTTACGCGCTGACGCATGTCGCCGAGCTTTCTGTCGCAAACGACCCAGCCGTCTTCCACAGCGAGGGTGGAGGCCAGCGTGATCTGCGGCAGACCCAACCAGGCAGCCAGGGCCGGGCCGGTCTGGGCGGTGTCGCCGTCGGTGGCGAGGCGGCCGCACAGGAGCAGGTCGTAATCGCCGATCTTCTCAGCGGCCTTGGCCAGCGTGTAGGAGGTGGCCAGGGTGTCGGCGCCGCCGAAGGCACGGTCGCTCAGCAGGTACGCCTCGTCGACGCCCATACCGAGAACGTTCTTCAGCGTGCGGGACGCCTGAGGAGGTCCCATGCTGATGGCGCACACCGTGCCGCCGAACTTTTCCTTCAGCTGCAGGGCGCACTCCACGGCGTTGGCGTCGTTGGGGTTGAGCATGCTCTGTACGCCTTCGCGCTTCAGGTTACCGGTTTTCGGATCGAGCTGCACGTCGTCCGTATCCGGAACCTGCTTGACAAATACGAGTATTTTCATTCTATACTCCCTTAGATGTTATTTCTTTGCGGGGGTCAGAATCAGCCCTTGCCGGCGAGGACGGAGCCGGAGATGACCATACGCTGCACTTCGCTGGTGCCCTCGTAGATCTCGGTGATCTTCGCGTCGCGCATCATGCGCTCCACGGGGAAGTCCTTGGTGTAGCCATAGCCACCGAAGAGCTGGACGGCACGGTTGGTGACGAAGGAAGCGGTCTCAGCGGCGAACAGCTTGGCGCGAGCGGCAAACTGGGTGTAGGGCAGGCCCTTCTCCTCAGCGTCGGCAGCACGCAGCATCAGCAGGTGAGCGGCGTCGGCACGGGTCTGCATGTCGGCCAGGGTGAACTGGGTGTTCTGGAACTTGGAAATGGGCTTACCAAACTGGACACGCTCGTTGACGTACTTGACAGTCTCGTCGATAGCGCCATAGGCGATACCGGCAGCCTGAGCAGCGATGCCGATACGGCCGCCGTCCAGAGTCATCATAGCCATGCCAAAGCCCTTGCCTTCGGCGCCCAGACGGTTCTCCACGGGAACCTTCATGTTGTCGAAGTACAGCTCGCAGGTGGAGGAGCCGCAGATGCCCATCTTGTTGGAGGGCTTGGAAATGGTCAGGCCTTCGATGTCCTTGTCAATGACGAAAGCGGTGATGCCCTTGGTGCCCAGCTCGGGGTTGGTCATAACGAAGATGATGAAGAAATCAGCGTACTCTGCGTTGGTGATGAAGATCTTGCTGCCGTTGACGGTGTAGTAGGTGCCATCCTCGGACAGAACAGCGCGGGACTTCTGCATGGCGGCGTCGGTGCCGGCGGCCGGCTCGGTCAGAGCGAACGCACCGAGCTTCTCGCCCTTGCACTGGGGAACGAGCCACTTCTGCTTCTGCTCTTCGGTGCCGAATCTGTAGATGGGCCAGGAAGCGAGAGACTCACTGGCGGAGAGGATGACGGAAGTGGTGGCGCAGACCTTGGCGATCTCTTCGACAGCCAGCATGTAGGCGACCTGACCGGCGCCGCTGCCGCCGTACTCTTCGGGATAAGCAAGGCCGAACAGACCCATTTCCTGCATCTTCTTCACGGTCTCAACGGGGAACATGTGTTTCTCGTCAACTTCCTTGGCCAGGGGTTTGACCTCGGCTTCCGCAAACTCGCGAACCATGTCACGAATCATCTGCTGTTGCTCAGTTAGCTGGAAATCCATACCTGTTACCTCCAAAAATTTTCCTGCATTTGCAGGCGTTTAATTTTGCAGTGGGAGACCGGGAACGAAGCGCGATCCGTGCGAAAAGCGCTAAGACCCCATTCCCCACACTTACTGTAGGAATAATAGCACATTTGACACATAATAGTCAATCTCAAGGCCGGAAAATTCAAAAATTTTTATATAATCGCTTAATTTCCAGGTAAACGCCTGCAATGTTATAGAACAGATTTGTCAAAATCGTGGACATTTTCGGTTGACATAAGAAAAAACGCGAAAAACTGTTATATAAAAATAAAAGATCACTCTTGCCGTTCGGCACAGATCGTCGTAAAATAAGTACAAAAAAGACGCGGCGCGAGCCGCGAAAGGGGGCGCTGCGCATGGGCAGCAAGATCGAACGGGTGGTCGAGCATATCGCGCAGCTCGGATCGGGCGAGCGGGTCTCGGTCCGGGGACTGGCGAAGGATCTCGGCGTCAGCGAGGGGACGGCTTACCAGGGCATCAAGGCGGCGGAGGCGCAGGGCCTCGTCATCACCCGCCCGAAAGCGGGCACGACGCGGGTCAACATCCGCGGCGCGGCGGAGGACGGGAACACCACGCTCGCCGAGGCGGCGCGGAGTATCGGCGCCGCCGCGCTGTGCGGCGCGGAGAGAGCGGCGGCAAAGCCGCTCGGCAGGCCCGTCGTCGCCGACGGCAGCGAG
>JAFUUR010000236.1 GCA_017477695.1 Oscillospiraceae bacterium
AAGCCGCAGCGGAAGCCGAAGCCCAGCGCGACCGAGCTCTCCGGCTCATAGCTGAGCGAGGCGTCGTTGAGCTTGAGCTTGTCCAGCGCGTCGCGCAGGTCGGGATACTTGGAGCCGTCCTCGGTGTAGATGCCGCAGTAGACCATGGGCCGCGCCGGGCGGTAGCCGGGCAGGGCCTGGGCCGTGGGGCGACCCGCCTCGGTGACGGTATCGCCCACCTGGGTGTCCGCCACGTTTTTGATGCTCGCGGTGAAGTAGCCCACGTCGCCGGCGGCCAGCTCCTCGCAGGGATCGAGACCGATGGGCCGCAGATGCCCGACCTCCAGCACCTTGTAGCGGGCGCCGGTGGACATGAGGAGGATCTCGGTGTCCTTGCGGACGCGCCCGTCCATCATGCGCAGGAAGACGATGACGCCCCGATAGTTGTCGTACTGGCTGTCGAAGATGAGCGCCTTGAGCGGCGCGTCCGGATCGCCGGCGGGCGCGGGGACGTTGGCCACGATATCGTCCAGCACGGCGTCGATATTGAGCCCGGCCTTGGCGCTGATCTCCGGCGCGTCCTGCGCGGGGATGCCGATGATCTCTTCGATCTCGTCCTTGACGCGCTGCGGCTCGGCGGCGGGCAGGTCGATCTTGTTGATGACCGGGAGGATCTCCAGGTCGTTGTCCAGGGCGAGGTACGTGTTGGAGAGCGTCTGCGCCTCCACCCCCTGGCTCGCGTCCACCACGAGCACCGCGCCCTCGCAGGCTGCGAGCGAACGGCTGACCTCATAGTTGAAGTCCACGTGGCCCGGCGTGTCGATCAGGTTGAGAGTATAGGTCTCGCCGTCGGCCGCCTGGTAGTTCAGCCCCACGGCGCGGGCCTTGATGGTGATGCCGCGCTCCTTTTCGAGCTCCATGTTGTCGAGGATCTGGTCCTCCATGATGCGCTGCTCCACCGCGCCGCACTTCTCGATCAGCCGGTCGGACAGGGTGGACTTGCCGTGGTCGATGTGGGCGATGATGGAAAAGTTGCGGATATGCTTCTGGTCGATCATGTCTCTTCACCGCCGATCTTGTCCAATTCCGATTCCGCGCGTTCCACGAGTCCTCTGAGCTGTGCGAGGAATGCCCGGGAATCCCGGATGCTCACGTCGCCCGGATGGCCCGAGCGGCCCAGCAGATAATCCGCCGTCACGCCGTAATAGTCGCACGCGCGGCAGACGAAATTCAGCCCCGGCTCGCGCGCGCCGGTCTCGTAATGGCTCAGCAGCGCCTGGCTGATGCCGAGGTCGCCCGCCGCCTGCCGCTGGCTGATGCTGCGCGCGCGGCGCAGGGCGGACAGTGTTTTGGGAAAGCTCCGTTCCATATTGCTTCACGCTCCGTTTTGATAACAGTTTGTATTATAGCGGCGCAAAGGCGCTTTGTAAACAGAAATTCGCGGAATATCCTTGAAAAAGTCGCGGAGTAGTGATAGATTATAGTCGTTCTTTTTGTAAAATACTTGGGAGGTTTTTCACATGTTTGAAAATCTGGTAGAAATTCTGAAAGCCAATCCCCGCAAGATCGTCTACACCGAGGGCCCCGACGCCCGCATTCTGGAATCCGCCGCCCGCCTGAAGAAGGACGGCTTTCTGACGCCCGTTCTCGTCGGCAACGTCGACGAAGTCAAGGCCGCGGCTGCCAAGGGCGGCTTCGACATCGAAGGCCTGGAGATCATCGACCCCGCCACCTACGACAGAATGGACGAGATGGTCGCGGAGATGGTCGCGCTGCGCAAGGGCAAGATCAGCCCCGAGGACGCGCGCGCTTCCCTCATGCAGGGCAACTACTTCGGCACCATGCTGGTGAAGATGGGCGTGGCCGACGCGCTGCTGGGCGGCGCCACCTATTCCACGGCCGACACCGTTCGTCCCGCGCTGCAGCTCGTCAAGACCAAGAAGGGCGCGAACCTCGTGTCCTCCTGCTTCATCCTGACCCGCGGCGACGAGATGATCTGCATGGGCGACTGCGCCATCAACATCGACTATCAGGACAAGGTGGACAAGGACGGCAACGTCACCCTGTCCGCCGCCGCGCAGTTGGCCGAGGTCGCCATCGAGACCGCCAAGACCGCCAAGGTCTTCGGCATGGATCCGAAGGTCGCCATGCTCAGCTACTCCACCAAGGGCTCCGGCAAGGGCGCGAACGTCGACATGGTGCGCAACGCCACCGCCATCGTCAAGGAGATGGCGCCCGAGCTCAACGTCGACGGCGAGATGCAGTTCGACGCGGCCGTCTCCCCCACCGTCGGCCAGCTCAAGTTCCCCGGCAGCAAGGTCGCCGGCTAAGCCAACACCTTCATCTTCCCCGAGATCCAGTCCGGCAACATCGGCTATAAGATCGCGCAGCGCCTGGGCGGCTTCTCCGCCTTCGGCCCCATCCTGCAGGGCCTCAACGCTCCCATCAACGATCTGAGCCGCGGCTGTGACGCGGAAGAGGTCTATCAGATGTCCATCATTACCGCGGCGCTCGCTTGACGGCAGAAGAAGCGTACGGGTTTCCGTTTTTCATTCTTGGTTTTCAGAGGGCGGCGCTGCTGCGCCGCCCTTGCTTTAAGGAGTC
>JAFUUR010000237.1 GCA_017477695.1 Oscillospiraceae bacterium
AATCCTCCACGCCGATCATCATGCTCACGGCCAAGGGCGAGGTGAACGACAAGGTCAGCGGCCTTGAGATGGGGGCGGACGATTACGTCACGAAGCCCTTCGAGGTCAAGGAGCTGCTCG
The DNA here is from genome assembly GCA_017477695.1 of Oscillospiraceae bacterium. Taxonomy (GTDB): domain Bacteria; phylum Bacillota; class Clostridia; order Oscillospirales; family Oscillospiraceae; genus Limivicinus. The sequence continues at coordinate 121 of JAFUUR010000237.1, forward strand.
CGCGCATCCACGCGGTCATGCGCCGCACGGACGCGGACGCGCCTGTCGAGAAGAAGCTCACCTTCGACAAGCTCGTGATCAACCTTGACTCCTATGAGCTGATCGTGGACGGCCGCAAGGTCGACACGCCGCCCAAGGAGATGGAGCTGCTGTACCATCTGGCGTCCTCTCCCAACCGTGTCTTTACCCGCAACCAGCTGCTCGACGAGGTCTGGGGCTTCGACTACTTCGGAGACTCCCGCACGGTCGACGTGCATGTCAAGCGCCTGCGCGAGAAGCTGGAGGGCGTGTCGGACAAGTGGAGTCTGAAGACCGTGTGGGGCGTGGGGTACAAGTTCGAGCTGATCGACTGAGATGAAGAGCATTTACCTGCGAAATTTCGCCGCGACGGCGACGCTGGTGGCGGTGTGCTTTCTGGTGATCGCCCTGTCGTTCATGGGCATCGCGCGCACCTACGTGATCACGGAGTATCGCAGCAACATGGAGGACAGCGCGCACGAGGTCGCGCGCACGGCGTCCGCCATCGCGCAGAGCGATTCTCTCACGGGCTGGATCCTGAGCATGTCCATCAGCTCCATCGCGAAATCCACCGGCAACCAGGTATTTATCACGGATCCGGGCGGCGTGGTCGTGACGTGCTCGGACCGCGCGCCGCTGTGCGAGCATCTGGGCGTGATCATCCCGGCGGAGATCATCGGGCAGATCGGCGAGGCCGGCTACGATGAGCTGAGCGATCTGGGCGGCATGTACAAAAGCGCGCGCTACGTCGCGGCGGCTCCGATCACGGCGCGCGGCGGCGGCAGGGTCATCGGCTACGCGTTCGTGACGAACGTGGTCGAAAACATGCTCGGCAGCTGGACCACCTTCCTCGCGCTGGCGCTGATCATCGCGGCGGGCGCGTTTTGCGCGGCGCTCGTCGTCAGCCTCGTCTACACCAAACACATGGCCCGGCCGCTCGATGAAATGGCCGCTGCTTCCAGAAAGTTTGCCCGGGGCGATTTCTCCGTGCGCGTCAAGCAGACGGAGGACCCGGAGGACGAGATGGGCGCGCTGATCGATTCCTTCAACAAGATGGCGGATTCGCTCGAGCAGGCGGAAAAGCGCAGGAGCGAGTTTATCGCGAACATTTCCCACGAGCTGCGCACGCCTATGACGACCATCGCCGGCTTTGCAGACGGCATCCTGGACGGGACGATCCCGCAGGAAAACCAGGAAAAGTATCTCCGCTCGATCCGGGACGAGACCCGGCGCCTTTCCCGCCTCGTGCGGGATATGCTGGGCGTCTCCCAGGCGAAGGCCCGCGCGGCCGATCCCTCGCGGAGGACGGTGTTCGACCTTACGGAGCTGATCCTGCAGACGCTCCTGAGCTTTGAGGGTCGGGCGACGAAGAAGAACCTGGACGTGGACCCGCAGCTTCCGGACACGCACATCATGGTCCGTGCGGATAAGGACGCGATCACGCAGGTGATCTACAACCTGCTGGACAACGCCGTAAAATTTGCCTCGCCCGGAAGCTGCCTGATCCTGCGGCTTTACAAGGACGACGGGAAGGCCTACGTCTCGATCAAGGACTTCGGCGAAACGATCCCGGCGGACGATCTGCCGTTTATTTTCGACCGCTTCCACAAGTCCGACCGTTCGCGCAGCCTGGATAAGGACGGCGTCGGACTCGGCCTGTATCTGGTCAAGGAGATCATAAACAGTCACGACGAGGATATAGCCGTGCGCAGCGAGGACGGCATGACGGAATTCGTCTTCACGCTGACGCTGGCAGACTGAACGATAACAGGGGACAGGGAATGAACAAGAACGATTGGTACAATACCGAGAGCTGGTATGCGCCGCGGCAGGAGGAGGCTCCCGCCGCCGCGGAAAAGCCGAAAAAGAAAAAGGGGCTGAAGCCCTGGCATATCGGGGCAATCCTCGGGCTGTTGGTCGTGCTGATCGTGGCGACGTCTCTGATCTTCTCCGGCTCCGGCGGAAAGAGCCCGGCCGACGACCGCCAGCGCGGCGACAGTGAGACCCTGCCGGACGACTGGGCGGAGTTCTTCAAGAACTACTACACCGGTGTGGAGACCGATATCGCGGAGATCAACATTCCCCGCGGCGACCTCTGCCCGGACTTTGAGCTGACGCTGGCGCCGCCCGCGGAGGAGCTCGACCTGCAGGAGCTCTACGAGCGCTGCGCGGACTCGATCGTGGCCATCACAGCCTATACGGACGGCTCGGCGGGCTATTTCTGGGGCACGGGCGTGATCATCTCCGAAGACGGACTGATCCTGACCAACACGCACGTGATCGACGACTGTGACAGCGCGACCGTCACGCTCTACGACGACAGGAGCTTCGAGGCGACGCTCGTCGGGGCGGACTCCTTCAGCGATCTTGCGGTGCTGAAGATCGACGCTGACGGCCTGCCGACGGCGGTGTTCGGCGAGAGCAGCGACCTTGCGGTGGGCGAGCGCGTGGCCGCCATCGGCAATCCCCTCGGGCAGACTTTCCGCAGCACGCTGACGGACGGCATCATCTCCGCCATCGAGCGCGGCATCAACTATAACGGGCACAGCATGACCCTGCTGCAGACCAACACCGCCATCAACGAGGGCAACTCCGGCGGCGCGCTGTTCAATATGAGCGGGCAGGTCATCGGCATCACCAACATGAAGATGATGTCCTCCTATTCGAGCATAGAGGGCATCGGCTTTGCTATCCCCTCGGCGACGGTGCGCGGCGTGGTCAACTCCATCGTGAAATACGGCGAGGTGCGCGGCCGGCCGGCGATCGGCATCACGGTCGGCGGGATCCCGGAAAACGCGGCGAGCCGCTACGAGCTGCCGGAGGGACTGTACGTCTCTGCGGTGACGCCGGGAACGGACGCTGAGGCCAAGGGCGTCCTCGAGGGGGATATCATCACGGAGGTGAACCACACCCCCGTCAAGACCACGACGGACGTCAACGACATCAAAAACGGCCTGCAGGTGGGCGACACGATGCTCTTTACGATCTGGCGTGACGGCGAGATCCTGGAGATCGAGGTCCAGCTCATGGATCAAAACGACGTATACGGCGGTTGACAGCCGCAAAGAGGCCCCGGATCCGACGGATCCGGGGCCTCATAACGTTTCTTTATCCTCTGTCACGCGAGCACGGCGGAAAAGCAGTGCCATTCCTCCTCGCAGCGGTGCGCGGTGATGCGCAGGCCGCTGCGCTCCATGGCGACGCGGACCTCGTCCTGCCGACCCTCGATGATGCCGGATGCGATAAATACGCCGTCCGGCGCGAGAAAGTCCCCGGCGTAGCCGCTCAGCGGGATGATCACGTCCGCTACGATGTTGGCCAGCACCAGCGCGTACCCGCCGCCGAAGCCGCGGCGGAGGGACGCGTCGGTCAGAATATCGCCCGCGCAGGCGCGCATCCTGTCCGGGCCGATGCCGTTGAGCGCGGCGTTGGCCATCACGACCTCCGGCGCCTTGGGGTCGATATCGCAGCCGAGACAGCTCCCGGCGCCGAGCACCAGCGCGCCGATGCCGAGGATGCCGCTGCCGCAGCCGAGGTCGAGCACGCGGCAGCCGGGGCGCACGGCCTGCTCGAGCGCGGCGAGGCACATCCGCGTTGTGGCGTGGCTGCCCGTGCCGAAGATCAGTCCCGGGTCGAGCCGCAGCGGCAGCCGCCCGCCCTCCGGGATCGGCTCCCACTCCGGTACGACCACGAGTTTCTCGCCGACCTCGATGGGCTTGTAGAACTCGCGCCAGTTGTTTTCCCAGTCGCTGTCCTCCACGTGGGCGATCTGTACCTCTCCGTAGGCGGCGCGGACGGCGCGCAGCACATCCCGCCCGGCCTCGTCGTCGGTCAGATAGCACTTGATCCGGCTGACGCCTGTGAATTTATCCGCCAGCTCCTGATCCACGTAATCCCAATACTGATGGTTGTTGTCGAGAAATTCCTGAAAATCCGCCTCGTTTTCGATGACGAAGCCGCCCACGCCCATGGCGCTCATTTCTTCGCAGCGCCTGTCCAGCGCTTCGGGCGGGGTGTTGACCGTTACTTCGATGTATCGCACGTCTGTTCCTCCCGTTGTGTGAACTTGAACGCCGTCCACGGACGGACGGCAGGGGGCGTAGCCGTGAACGCGACCCGTTCTCCCGTGGCCGGGTGCCGGAAGCGCAGACGCTCGCACCAGAGCGCAACAGCGCAGTCCCGGTATCCGCTGCCGTAGCGCGTGTCGCCGGCGAGCGGCATCCCGCGCGAAGCGAATTGCACGCGGATCTGATGCGAGCGGCCCGTTTGCAGCGCGATGCGCACGAGGCTCAGCTCCTCGCCGCGCTCCACCGTCTCGTAGCGCAGCTCCGCCTCGCGCACGCCGCGCCGCTGCCGCCGGACGACGTAGGACTTGTTCTTTGCCGCGTCGTGATAGAGCAGATCCCGCATGACGCCGGCGTCCTCCGGCCTGCCCTGCACGGCGGCGAGATAGCTTTTCTCGAACTCCCGCGCGGCGATCTGCGCCGAGAGTGCGGCCGCGGCCTGTTTCGTCTTCGCGTAGACCATCAGCCCGGCCGCGGGCTTGTCGAGCCGGTGCACGCAGTAGACCTCGTCCAGCCCGCGGGACGCCCGCAAAAGCCCGGGCAACCCGCCCTCCTCGGAGAGGACGCCCGCGGGCTTGACGCAGAGCAGGAGCCGGTCGTCTTCAAAAAGGATCGGAATATCCATCTCATCACCAGCTTTGATTGTACCGTATCTGCGCGCGTTTTGCAATCCGCCTTTTCGCAGAAGCAACAAATCCCGCGCACGGACGCGTGCCATAGTTTGGCAACCCGGCCAATTGCGCAAAGCATAAGCGTATGTTATATTGTCGGTGAATTTCGGCGATCGGAGGGATCGATCTGCAGATCACGGATATCATCTCTCTGCTGGGCGGTGTAGCGCTCTTCCTCTTCGGCATGACGCTGATGGGGGATGGGCTCAAGCGCGTTGCAGGAAGCAAAATGGAACTCATCCTCTACCGCCTCTCCGGCACTCCGGTGCGCGGTGTGCTGTTGGGCACGGCGGTGACGGCGGTGATCCAGTCCTCCTCGGCGACCTCGGCCATGGTCGTCGGCTTCGTAAACTCCGGCATGATGAAGCTTGGCCAGGCGATCTCCGTGATCCACGGCGCGCTGATCGGCACGAGCATCACCGGCTGGATCGTGAGCCTTTCAAGCGTGGAGGGGACGGGCTGGGTGTCTATCTTCTCTACGGAGACGCTGTCCGCCATCGTGGCGGTGGTCGGCATCATCCTGCGCATGTTTTCCAAGAAGCAGCGCGTTCGCCATGTGGGCGATATCATGCTGGGCTTTGCGGTGCTGATGTTCGGCATGCACAGCATGAGCGGCGCGGTCTCCCCGCTGCGGGAGAGCCCGGAGTTTATCAAGCTGCTGACGACCTTTTCCCATCCGCTGCCGGGCATCCTGTTCGGCGCGGCCTTCACCGCCATCCTGCAGAGCGCGTCGGCCGCGGTCGGCATCCTGCAGGCCCTGTCGATGACCGGGGCCGTGACCTTCTCCGTCGCCTGGCCGATCATCCTCGGCATCGCGATCGGCTCGTCCGTGCCGGTACTGCTCTCAGCGCTCGGCGCGAAGGCGGACGGCCGCCGCGCGGCCTTTTCCTACCTACTGATCGAGATCCTGGGCGTGCTGATCCTGGGCGCGCTCTACTACGCGCTGGACGGCGCGCTGAACTTCGGGCTGGACGGCAGGATCATGAACACGGTGAGCATCGCGGCGCTCAATACGGCCTTCCGCGTGGCGACGGCGCTCCTGCTGGTGCCCTTCCAGAAGCAGATGACCCGGCTTGTGTGCGCCCTCGTGCGTGAGAGCGAGAAGGAGCGGGCCGCCGCCGGCGAGCTGGACCGGCTGGACGAGCGCTTCCTGCGCTATCCGGCACTCGCGGTCGAGCAGAGCCGCCTCACGGTCAACTCCATGGCCAATACGGCGCGTGAGAACCTGCTGCAGGCCATCGGGCTGATGGAGCATTACACCGACGCCGGGATGGAGCAGGTCGAGCAGACGGAGGACCTCGTGGACCGCTACGAGGACAAGCTCGGCACCTACCTCGTCAAGCTCAACACGCAGGAGCTGGACGTGAAGCAGAACCAGAACGTCTCCAAATACCTGCACCTGCTCAGCGACTTTGAGCGCATCAGCGACCACGCCATGAACGTTGCGGAAGTGGCGCGGGAGATCGCGGAGAAAAAGGTGGTCTTCTCGGACGAGGGCAAGCACGAGCTGAACGTGCTGACCGCCGCGTTGACCGAGATCCTGAACATGGCGGTGCAGACTTTCGTGGAGGACGATCTCAACCTCGCTTATCGCGTGGAGCCGCTGGAGGAGTGGATCGACGTGCTGTGCGACGAGATGAAGGGCCGGCACGTGGACCGTCTCAAGCGCGGTACCTGCTCGCTGTCGCAGGGCTTCGTGTTCAACGATATCCTCACCAATTTTGAGCGCGTGGCGGATCACTGTTCCAATATCGCCATCGCCGTGATCGAACTGGAGGCCTACGCCTACGACACCCACGGCTATCTGCTGGACCTCAAGGAGCTCCGCTCGCACGACTTCGACGGCCTGTTCGAGCAGTACTCGAACAAGTACAAGATCTGAGAGAATAAGAAAACACCGTGCTGGGCGATCGGCAGCAAGCCGCGTGCGCGGGAATACGAAAAGACAGAGCGCGAAAGCGTTCTGTCTTTTCGCCTTTTCGGGCGGTTTTGCTTGTGTTTTGATGGCGGGTATGCTATGCTAAATTGGGAATTTATAGAATGAGACGCGCGCGTCTTGCGCGCGGGAAAACATACGACAAACGGGAGGTCGCACGATGAAAACGGGAAAACGAATCCTTGCAATGTTCCTCTGCGTGCTGATGTTCGTGAGCATGCTGCCGGTGCAGGCGCTTGCGGCGGAGGACGAGCCGCTGCCGGACGCAGAGCCTGTGCAGAGCGAGGTCGGGCAGGCGGCGGAAGAACCCGCGCCTGCCCTGCCGGAACCGACAGACGAACCGGGCGGGGAGACCCCGGACGAGCCGGAAACGACCGACGAACCGGAAGTCCCGGACGAGCCGGTGATCCAGGACGGGATGGAGCCGCTCGCCGTTGAGGACGTGCGCCCCATGGCGGACGGCGACCTCTCCGGCGCCTGCGGCGAGAACCTTACCTGGACGCTGGACGCCGACGGCACGCTCACTATCAGCGGCACCGGCGACATGTCGAATTTTACTTCGACCACGGCCGGGAGACCGCCCTGGTATAGCAACAGAGGATCCATCAATGCCGTCGTTGTGGAGCCCGGCGTTGAAAGGATCGGCAATCATGCTTTTACGAACAGCGCGTCGATCAGGAGCGTTA
>JAFUUR010000238.1 GCA_017477695.1 Oscillospiraceae bacterium
AGCGACGTTGGTCTTTTCGGGGAAACGGGCAAGGCGGCGGATCTGCAGGTTCTCGCCGATGCTCATGACCTTCTCGGGCATGGTCTCGGCGACGGACAGCTCGCTGCCGGGGTACTTGCACTGCAGCTGCGCGTCCACGTCGGCGGGCGCGTCCTTGATGACGACGTGGCAGATGTCCTTGACGAACTGCACGAACGCCTCGCTCTTGGCGCAGAAGTCGGTCTCGCAGTTGACCTCGACCACGGCGCCGACGCCGCACTTGGGGCACACGGTGGCGTAAGCCATGCCCTCGGCGGCCACGCGGCCGGCCTTCTTGGCGGCCTTGGCCAGGCCCTTTTCACGCAGCCAGTCGACTGCCGTGTCCATATCGCCGTCTGTCGCCTGGAGCGCCTTCTTGCAGTCCATCATGCCGACGTTGGTCATCTCACGCAGCGTTTTTACGTCCTGAGCGGTAAAAGCCATTGTATATTCTCCTCCTGTTATCATTTGAAAGCAGGGGCGCGCGGGCGCCCCTGGCGGTATTCTTACTCAGCGGCCTCGGCCTCGGCGGGGGCGGCTGCTTCGGCCTCGGCGTCAGCGCCCTGACGGCCTTCCTGCACGGCGTTGGCCATGGTGGAAGAGATCAGGCGGATGGCGCGGATGGCGTCGTCGTTGGCGGGGATCACGTAGTCGATCTCATCGGGATCGCAGTTGGTGTCGACGATGGCGACGATGGGGATGTGCAGCTTGCGGGCCTCGGCGATGGCGTTGTGCTCCTTGCGGGGGTCGACGACGAACAGCGCGCCGGGGAGCTTCTTCATCTCCTTGACGCCGCCCAGGTACTTCTCGAGCTTCTCCATCTCGCTGAGGTGCTTCATGACCTCCTTCTTGGGCAGCATGTCGAAGGTGCCGTCCTCCTGCATCTTCTTGAGCTGGGCCAGACGGTCCACGCGGGTGCGCATGGTCTTGAAGTTGGTGAGCATGCCGCCGAGCCAGCGGGCGTTGACGTAGTACATGCCGACGCGGGACGCTTCCTCACGGATGGCGTCGACCGCCTGCTTCTTGGTGCCGACGAAGAGCAGGGTCTGACCGTTGGCGGCCAGGTCGCGCACGAAGTTGTACGCCTCTTCCATCTTCTTGACGGTCTTCTGCAGGTCGATGATGTAGATGCCGTTGCGCTCGCAGTAGATATACTCGGCCATCTTGGGGTTCCAGCGGCGGGTCTGGTGTCCGAAGTGGACGCCGGCTTCCAGGAGCTGTTTCATGGATACGACAGACATTTGATTTCCTCCGATTTCATTTTTGTTTTATTCCTCCGGGCGCATCAGCCCCTCCGCCAAGCCCGTCTGTCCCTTGGGCCACCTGGGGAGAGTCCGCTCCCGTGCGAAATGCCTTGATATAATATCAGAAACTGCCGCCGAATGCAAGGGGTTTTTGCGCATTTTTCGCGTTTCTTTCCGCGTTTTTCGGGCGGCGCGCCCTCGAATGAAAAAGCGCGGCGGAGCGTGAAGCTCCGCCGCGCGGGTCTGTGCGTATGGTCCGATCTGCCGCGGCGCGAGGGAGCGCTGCGCTCCCCGCGCCGGGGCAGGTCATGCGCGCTTTAGTACAGCACGTCCACGCCGAGATCCGGGTCGGCGTAGAACGACAGGGACGGGCCGCCCGCATTGACCGTGTAGCTGCCTGTGACCAGCTGGCCGCTCTTGAACTTGACGTACAGGCCGCTGCTGGATATGACGTAAGGGCCGTTCAGCTTCGCGCCGGTGTCGGCGTTGAAGAAGCCGATCAGCTCGCCGCTGGCCTTCACCTTGACCGTGCCGTTCACGGCAACGTTGGTCGGGGGATACAGCGTGCCGAGTGCGTATCCGTCGGGGAACACGGTGTGCCACTTGCCGCCGAACTTGAAGAACGGGCTGTACACGTCGAGCGGCACGCCGAGGCGGTTGGTGAAGTGCCCGTCGGCGGTCTGCGCGTTGGCGAGGACGCTGCCGTCCTCATTCAGCAGCACGCGCACGCCCGGCTCGCTCATCCTGCTGGCGAGTTTGGCGAGGCTGTCCATGGTCTTGCGGTCCTTCTCGGGAAGCATCGACCAATCCGTTATGTACAGCGCTTCCTCGTCGCCGCTGCGCAGCAGGGCGCCGTCGAGCACGGCGTAGCCCTTGTCCGCGGCCACCAGCGCGCCTTCGCCCGCGATGACGCGGGAGCCGTCGGCGTTGAAGGCCATGCCGTAGCTCTCGCCGTCGTACGTGAAGCCGGTGACGACGCCGGTCATGGGCAGGCCCTTCGCGTCGAGCACGTAGCCGTTCAGGCCCTCCGCCAGCGCGGTCTCCGGATCGGCCCACACGCCGAAGCTGACGCTCTCGCCCGCGGCGGGCTTGCCGGAGGCGGTGTAGACGATCTTCGCGAGGGAGCCGTCCTTGTTCCAGACGGCGCTCAGGTTGCGCGCGGAGACGCCGCCCACGTAGATCTCGCCCGACCAGGCGCCCATAACGGGCGTGGCCTGGACGCCGAGCGCGTCGTAGTAATACCACTTGGCGCCGCTCTTGCGCAGCGCGGCGGTCTGCTTGACGCCGGAGGCGTCGAAGTAGTAGAACTGCCCGTCGATCTTCTGCCGGCCCATGGCGAGCTGGCCGTTCTTGAGCATGTACTGGGTCTTGGCCGCGTCGAGCCAGCCCTCGGTGAGCGTGCTGGTGCCGTCGGCCGCAAACTTGTAGAGCTTCTTGCCGATGACCCGCGTCGTGCTGCGCACGAGCGTGCCGTCGGCGCTGAAGTAGAGCTTCGCCGTGTCCGAAGTGGCGTTGAGGTAGAACGCCGTGGCGGTGCCCTCCGTGCCGTCAGACTGCGTGTAGGTGCGCGAATACACGTTCGGTCCCTCCGCGCCGGGCGACAGCTCGCCGCCCACGGCCACGGGCACGGGCGCCTTCTTCCAGCCGCCGGCCGCGGCCGCGCCCGTCTTCGGGTCGAAGTAGAACGCGCCGTTCAGGCTGCCGACGCTGCCCTCCGGCATCATGGCTCCCTTGGCGTTGGCCGCCACGATCGTGCCGCCCTGGATCTGCACCCAGCCGGACACGCTGTTGCCGTAATTGTCGAACAGGTACAGCTTGCCGCCGATCCTGTACACGTTCAGCGGCGTCATGGAGGAGTTGTAGTTGGCGGTGAGCTGCGTTACAGATCCGTAGGACTGGGTAACGTAGACGGTCTGGTACTTCCGGTTGCCGTAGGGATCCTTGACCCAGCCGGCCTTGACGCTGCCGTCCTTGTTGACGTATACGTTGCCGTAGAAGCCGGCCTTGCCCGTCTTATAGACGGGATAGAAGCTCGTCGTGTAAGTGTAACTTGGACTGTAATGGCCCGGTATCACAGTGGACGCATAGGTGGTGACGTAGGCCTTGCCCTTGACGGCAACGTAGTTGACGCCGGAGCCGTTCATGTAGATATAACTCGTCCGGTTGAGACCGTCGTCACCGAAAGGCACGGTATAGGTCTGGCCGTCGACCTTGACCTTGACGAAGGCGTTGCGGGCCAGCACGCCGTTCTTGCCGACGTAGGCGGCGGCACCGGCTCCGTTGTAGCCGCCGTAGGGATAGTAATACCGGTCGATGTACACCAGGCCCTGCTGCAGCAGGATCCTGCCGTACACGTCGATGGCGTAGTACTTGCCGCCGAGGGTCACGCACGCGTACGCGTAGGAGCTCATGCCCGTCGCGCGGAAGACCTTGCCGTCCGCGCCGCACGCGAAGGTGGCGAGCTCCGCGCCGTTGACGTACACCCGCGCCTTGGCCGCAGCGTCGCACGCGGGCTTGCCCTTCTTGTCCAGCACCATGACGGCGTTGCCGCTCTCGTCGTACAGGACGATGCTGGTCAGCTTCTTGCCGCCGTTGACGTTCGGGCTGTAGTAATAGTAACCCTGCGTGGGCTTCTTGGCGCTGATGAGCTTCGCCAGGACGGGCTCCATCTCGCCGGACTTCAGCATGACTTCCATGCCGGTCGCCGCGCCCTCGGTGCTCAGATAGCCGTTCGCGCCGAAGTAGTAGCTCTTGCCCTTGACTGCGACCCACTGGTTGACGGCGAGGTTGCCGTTGGCGTCGACGTACACGTACTGGAAGCCGTCCTCGGAGCCGGTGTAGGTGCTCACGAAGGCGTCCTTCACGACGGCGCCGTCAGCTCCCACGACCCAGGCCCTGCCAGTGTAGTCCCTGAGCAGGATGTACTTGACGCCCTTGACGCCCGAAGACTTCGGCAGAGGCAGGTAGCCGGGGATGGGGTAATCCGAGGTGGGCAGATAGGACCGGTATTCCTTGTTGCCGATCCAGAAGCTCCCTCTCCAGATCGCGCCGTGGTTCGACGGGTCGCAGTAGACCATGAAGTCTGCCTTGGCCTTGGAGATCGTGGTCCCGTCAGACTTGCTCAGATACACCCAGCCCGTCTGGACCGCGCCGTTGAAGAAGACGTAAACGTTGCTGGTATCGCCGTTGAGCGTCACGAATCTGACGTTGGTGATGGTGGTCAGGTCGACCTCGTCGGTCGTGCCGCCGGTCGCGTAGTTGCCCAGGGGCAGGCCGTCCTCGTTGACCCAGGTCATGCCCTTGCCGTTCGGCGCGGGCACCCAGGCGCTCTGCGCCTTGGCGCCGGTGTTCGGATCGAAGTAGCAGTTGGCGCCGCCGACCTTCACCCAGCCGGTGAGCAGATGCCCGTCCTCCGCGAAGTAGACGGTGCGGCCGTCCGCAAGCTCCTTCTCGCCCGCGGCGAGATGACCGTCCTGCGCGTTCACGACGAGGCAGCCATCCTCAAAGGCGTAGAGCTTCTTGTCGATCTTCTTCACGCCGTTGAGCACGACGCACTTCGTGGCGGGATCGAGATAGAACACGGCGTTGTTCACGAGGTCGCCCTTGAGGACCGCCGCGCCGGTGATGATCTCATTGTTGATGTTGAAGGCCAGCCAGCCGGTGAGCGCTTTGCCCGCCCGGAAGAACTGGGACTTCGCGGTGAGCTCCATGTCCGCGTTGGACCAGCCGTCCACGTCCACGGTGCAGCTCGCGCTCTTGCCCAGGCACTCCGCGGTGACGGTGAAATGCCCGCCCTCGGCGGCCTCGGCGGAGACGGTGTAGCCCGCCGTGGTGCCGTCGACCATCACGCTGACGGAGGTGCGCCAGGGCTCCACATCCTCGTCATAGACGCTGATGGGATCGAAGAATTTCAGGCCCTTCCCGCCGCTGGCGGTCAGCGTCAGGGGGACGGACACGCCGTCGGGCAGGCCGGTGATCTGCAGCTGCACGACGGGCTGCACGTGCACGTAGGTCTCGAGGATCACGCTGCTGGTGAGCTTCGCCGTCTGGAACTTGATGCTCTTGATCGTGGCGGGGGCCACGGTCACCGTGAGCTCCTTGCTCATGGTCCCGTCCGCGCTCGTCACGGTGATGGTCGCCGTGCCCTTGGCGACGGCGGTCACGTTGCCCACCGCGTCCACGGTCGCGACCTTCTTGTTGCTGGTCTTGAAGCTGGCGCGCTGATCCTCGACGCCCTCGCCGAACGCCACCGCGATCTTGGCCTTCGCGCCCTTGTAGTACAGGGTCGCGGCGTCCCCGCCGTCCTCGAAGGCGGCGGTCATACCGTAAGGCGCGATCTCGGTCATGACGGACGCGACGGTCACGTCGGACGCGACGGCGACCACGTTCGCCTCAGGGTATTCACCGCCCAGATAGCGCAGGCTGTAGTCGTCGCTCGCGAGCTCCGTGAAGGCGTACGTGCCGCCCGCCGCGGCGAGCTCCTCGACGTCGATCGTCTCTTCGTCCATCGTCAGGGCGGAGACGTAGCTCAGCTCCGGCAGGGCGACGCTCATCGCGCCGACGCCGAGGCCGTTGTCCTGCGCCGTCACGCTCACGACGGGCTTCGGCAGAACGACCAGCTTCGTCGTCACATTCATCGTGTCGAGCGTGCCGTTGGATTCGAGATAGCTGATCATCAGCTTGTACTCGCCCGCCGGCAGGCGGACGTGCTCGAGCTGGAACGTGGTGGTCTGCTCACTGTAATTGTAATTGCCTCTCGTCAGGTAATAACGGGTGGTCGCGCTCTCGGCGACCAGCATGGCGTTATAGACGAGGCTGTAATCGCTATACCCGTTATCGTTCGTGAAGATCAGCGCGTCCCGCGTCGCCACGGCCGTGAGACCGTCCTCACCGACGAGCGCCATCTCGAGTTCAACGCTGCCCTTGTCGGCCGCCTTGCGCCAGCCGATCGGCTCGCTCATCACGTGCACGCCGTCGAACTTCTCGAGGGGATCTTCCTCCTCGGGCTCCTCCGGCGTCTCGGGCTCTTCGGGTTCCTCAGGAACTTCCGGTTCGTCCGGGGTCTCCGGCTCGTCCGGGACTTCCGGCTCGTCCGGGGTCTCCGGCTCGTCCGGGGTCTCCGGCTCGTCCGGAGTCTCCGGCTCGTCCGGCGTCTCCGGCTCGTCCGGCGTCTCCGGTTCCTCCGGGGTCTCGGGGACGTCCGGCGTCTCCTCCTCCTCGGCGGGCAGGGTCACGACCTCCTCCTGCTCCTCCGGCAGCACGCTCTCGTCCGGCTCCGCGGCGTAGGCCGCCGGAAGCATCGACACGAGCATGATCACCGTCAGAAACAGACAGAGGGTCCTCTGCAGGCGTTTCTTCATGTTTCTTCCTCACTTTCTTTGGCGCCCGTCTCCAGCGGGCGCAGATTTTTCCAACTAAGTATTATACACGATACGACCCGTCTCTGCAATCGATAATTGTCTGTCAAGTGTTTGATTTTTCCGCGGCGCGTGCGCTTTTCTCCCCAAACGAAAAAACGCGGCGGAGCGTGAAGCTCCGCCGCGCGGGGTCGCGTGCGTAGGATCCGGGGCGCCGGCGCGAGGGAGCGCTGTGCTCCCCGCGCCGCGGGCCGCCCTGCGATCAATAATTGTAATACATCACGTACACGCCGAGATCCGCATCGAGGTAGAACGTATAGGACTCGCCGTAGTAGTTGTAGACCTTCTGCATACCGGTCTGCGGCTGGCCGTTCTTCAGGAAGAAGTACATGTCTCCATACGTGCTGAAGGTGCCGTTGAAGGGCTCGCCGGTATTGTAGTTGGTGATGTTGATCAGCTCGCCGTCGTCCTTGACCCAGACCCTGAGGTTGTAATACCTGTACCCGTTCTCGCCGTACTCATAGCCGTAGAGATTCGCGCCGTTGGCATACGTGGTGTACCACTTGCCGCCGAAGCGGAAGATGGGGCTGTACAGGTCGATCGGCACGCCGAGGCGGTTGGTGAAGTGCCCGTCGGCTGTCTGCGCGCTGGCGAGGACGCTGCCGTCCGCGCCGATCCGTACGCGCACGCCCGGCTCGTTCTGCAGCCGCGCGGCGCGGACCATGGAATCCATGGTCTTGCGGTCGGCCGCGGAGAGGCGCGACCAATCCTCCACGTAGACCTCTTCCTCGTCGCCGTTTGCGAGCAGGCCGCCGACCAGCACGGTGCAGCGCTTGTTCACGAGCAGCATCGCGCCGCCGGGCGCGACGACGCGGGAGCCGTCGGCGTTGAAGAGCATGCCGTAAGTCTCGCCGTCGAGCTCGAAGTCGGTGACGGTGCCGGTCGCGGGCAGGCCCTTCGCGTCGAGCACGTAGCCGTTCAGCCCCTCCGCCAGCGCGGTCTCCGGATCGTCCCACACGCCGAAGCTGACGCTCTCGCCCGCGGCGGGCTTGCCGGAGGCGGTGTAAACGATCTTCGCGAGGGAGCCGTCCTTGTTCCAGACGGCGCTCAGTCCGTCGGCGGAGACGCCGCCCACGTAGATATCACCGAACCAGGCGCCCATGCGCGGCGTGGCCTGGACGCCGAAGGCGTCGTAGTAGTACCACTTGGCGCCGCTCTTGCGCAGGGTGCCGCTCTGCTTGACGCCGGAGGCGTCGAAGAAGTAGTACTGCCCGTCGATCTTCTGCCGCCCCGCGGCGAGCCGGCCGTTCTTGAGCATGTACTGGGTCTTGGCCGCGTCGAGCCAGCCCTCGGTGAGCACGCTGGTGCCGTCGGCCGCGAACTTGTAGAGCTTCTTGCCGATGACCTGCGTCGTGTCGCGCACGAGGCTGCCGTCGGCGTTGAAGTAGAGCTTCGCCGTGTCCGGCGAGACGTTGATGCTGTAGGCGTAATACTCGAGCGCGGGGTCGATGCCGCTGTAGCTGCCGTAGATGTTCACGTACTCCTGGCCGAGCGACAGCTCGCCGCCCACGGCCACGGGCACGGGCGCCTTCTTCCAGCCGCCGGCCACGGCCGCGCCGGTCTTCGGGTCGAAGTAGAACGCGCCGTTCAGGCCGCCGACGTCGCCCTCGATCTTCGCGTTGCCCTTGGCGTTGGTCGCCGTGACCGTGCCGCCCCGGATCTGCATCCAGCCGTACAGCGCGTTGCCGAAGTTGTCAAACAGGTACAGCTTGCCGCCGATCTTGTAGACGGCGAGCGAAACGACGCCGTTACTGCTGCCGTTGTTCGCGGTGAGGAGCGTGAAGTGCGTCTCCGTCGCCGTGACGTTCACGGTCTGGTACTTCCGGTTGCCGTAGTTGTCCTTGATCCAGCCGGCCTTGATGCTGCCGTCCTTGTTGAGATACACGTTGCGGTAGGGATCCCAGCCGGCCCACTGGGGCTTGTAGACCACGTATACGCGTTGGTTATAATAATAAGTTGTTCCTCTCGTCTCCGGCGCGTCCACGGACACGGCGACGTAGGCCTTTCCCTTCCAGCCGTAGTAATAGATGCTGGTCCCGTTGAACCACGTATACTGCGTCCGGTTGAGGCAATCCGCGCCGAAATACGCGGAATAGGTCTGGCCGCCGGCCGTGACCTTGACGAGGGCGTTGCGGGTCAGCACGCCGTTCTTGCCGGCGTTGGCCATACCGGAGTAGCCGTTGTAGTCATAGGTGCCGCTGCCGTAGTACTCTCTCCACTCCACGTATACGAGGCCCGGCTCGGTCAGCACCTTGCCGTAGCGGTCGACCGCGTAGTACTTGCCGCCGGTGGTCTCGCGGATATAGCCGTCGTCGGAGTACATCTCCGGGTGGCGGAGGACCTTGCCGTCCGCGCCGACCGCGTAGGTGGCGAGCTCCGTGCCGTCGATGTAGACGCGCGCCTTGGCCACGGCGTTGGATACGGGCTTGCCGCTCTTGTCCAGCGCCATGATGGGCGTGCCGCTGCCGTCGTACAGGAAGACGTTGGTGAGCTTCTTGCCGTCTGCGTAGTAGGCGTAGCCCTGCGCGGGCTTCTTCGCGCTGATGAGCTTCGCCGTGACGGTCACGGTGCCGCCCGCGGCCTTCAGGACGGTCATGTCGGTCTCCGCCATGCCGGTGCTCAGATAGCCGTTCTCGTCAAAGTAATAGCTCTTGCCCTTGAAGCCGATCCACTCGCTCTTGGCGACGGTGCCGTCGGCCTTGGCGTACATGTAGTGGTGCTGGTCGCTGTAGGTCCAGACGTCGGCAAAGACATTCTTGCAGATCGCGCCGTCCAGCCCCACGAAGTAGCCGCTGCCGTAGTAGGCGTACTTCGCGCTCTTGTTCAGCATCGGAGGCAGGGAGAGGATCGGGCCGCTGGGGTATTCCTTGCTGCCGACCTGGAATCTGCCCATACGCAGGACGTTGCCGTCGGCGGGGTCGCAGTAGGCCGCGAGGACCGCGCCGGTCTTCTTGGAGACGACGGGCATGCCGTTCTTGTCGATCTTGAAATAGACCCAGCCGCTCTGCTGCAGGCCCTTGATGAACAGATAGTAATTGTTCTGGATGTACGCGATGACCCAGGGCTGGCCTTCGCCGTTGACCAGCGGCTGGCCGTTGTCGTCGAGCTGCAGGCCGTCGGCGTTGACCCAGGTCTTGCCCTTGCCGCCCTGCGCGGGCACCCAGGCGCTCGCCGCCTTCGCGCCGGTGGTCGGGTCGAAGTAGTAAGCCGTCCCGTCGACGTTCACCCAGCCGGTGAGCAGGTGCGCGTCCGCCGCGACGTTCACGGTGCTGCCGTCCGCAAGCTCCCGCACGCCCGCGTTGACGATGAGGACGCCCTCCCGGAAAGCGTACAGCTTCTTGTCGATCTTGCGCACGCCGTCCATCGCGAGGTTCTTGGTGGTCGGGTCGAAGTAGAGCACCGGCGCGCTCGTGAGGTCGCCCTTCAGCGCCGCCGTGCCGTACACGGGCTTCTCGCCGAGCTTCATCCAGCCGGAGACCGCCTTGCCGCTCGCGTTGTAGCAGCGGGTGCTCGCGTTAAAGAGGTAGACGATCTGACCGTCGACCCGGATGGGCGTGCGTCCGGCGAAGCCCTCCAGATCCACGGTGCAGCTCGCGGTCTTGTCCAGCACGCCCACGGTGACCGTGTAATGGCCGCCTTCGGTGCCCGTAAGCTGCAGCGGCGCGGTGAAGCCGGTCGTCCCGGCCTGCAGCTCAAAGCTGAACGCGGTCCCGCTCTCCTCCAGGGTGGCCGCTTCCAGGCCCGTGCCGCCGCTGATCGTAACGCTGACGGGGAGGCGCACGCCCTCGGGCGGGTTGTCGATCCCGATCGTCAGTTGGAGCTGATCCTCCCAGGCGCTCTGCAGCGTGCTGCCGCTGAGCTTGCTCTTGTCCAGCTTCACGGCCGTGAGCTTGACGGGGGCCACGTTCACCGTGAGCGCCTGGCTCATGGTCCCGTCCCCGCTCGTCACGGTGACGGTCGCCGTGCCGGCGGCGACGGCGGTCACGTTGCCGACCGCGTCCACGGTCGCGATCTTCGGGGCGCTGCTCTTGAAGGTGACGCGCTGATCCTCGACGCCCTCGCCGAACGCCACCGCGATCTTGTCCTTCGCGCCCTTGTAGTACAGGGTCGTCTCCGCCGCGCCGGTGGATTCAAAGGCGGCCGCCATGCCGCTCTGCGCGAGCTCGCGCAGGATCGGCGCGACGGTCACGTCGGACGCGACGGCGATCACGTTCGGCTCATCGAACTTGCCGCCCAGGTAGCGCAGGCTGTAGTCGTCGCTCGCAAGCCCCGTGAAGGCGTACGTGCCGCCCGCCGCGGCGAGCTCCTCGATGTCGATCCTCTCTTCGTCCATCGTCAGGGCGGAGACGTAGCGCAGCTCCGGCAGGGCGACGCTCATCGCGCCGTTGTCGGCGCCGGTGTCCTTCGCCGTCACGCTCACGACGGGCTTCGGCAGGACGACCAGCTTCGTCGTCACGTCCATCGTGTCGAGCATGCCGTTCGGCTCGAGATAGCTGATCAGCAGCTTGTACTCGCCCGCCGGGAGGCGGACGTGCTCAAGCTGGAACATGGTGTTCTCCTCGCCGTCATAGCCGTTGCTTCTCGCCAGGTAGTAACGGGTGGTCGCGCTCTCGGCGACCAGGATGGAGGCATAGGCGAGGCTGCTGTTCGAATTCCCGTTCTCATCCGTGAAGAAGAGCGCTTCCCGCGGCGCCGAGGCCGCGATCCCGTCCTCACCGATGAGCTCGATGTTGAGTTCGACGCTGCCCCTGTCGGTCGCCTTGCGCCAGTAGATGGGCTCGCTCATCACGTGCGCGCCGTCGAACTTCTCGAGGGGATCTTCCTCCTCGGGCTCCTCCGGCGTCTCGGGTTCTTCGGGTTCCTCCGGGATCTCCGGCTCGTCCGGGGTCTCCGGCTCATCCGGGACTTCCGGCTCGTCCGGGACTTCCGGCTCGTCCGGGGTCTCCGGCTCGTCCGGGACTTCCGGCTCGTCCGGGGTCTCCGGCTCGTCCGGCGTCTCCGGTTCGTCCGGCGTCTCCGGTTCCTCCGGGGTCTCGGGGACGTCCGGCGTCTCCTCTTCCTCGGCGGGCAGGGTCACGACCTCCTCCTGCTCCTCCGGCAGCACGCTCTCGTCCGGCTCCGCGGCGTAGGCCGCCGGAAGCATCGACACGAGCATG
>JAFUUR010000239.1 GCA_017477695.1 Oscillospiraceae bacterium
GGCGCTCGCGCGCGCGGAGGAGACCGGCGGCCCCGCCGTGGCGCTGGAGCTGGCGGACGGGACCATCATCACGGGCAAGACCTCCTCGCTGCTGGGCGCGTCCTCCGCGTGCCTGCTCAACGCGCTGAAGTATCTCGCCGGGATCGACAAGAAGCTGCTGCTCATCGCCCCCGGCATCATCGAGCCGATCCAGCATCTGAAGGTCGAGCATCTGGGCAACCACAACCCGCGCCTGCACACGGACGAGCTGCTGATCGCCCTGTCCATCTGCGCGGTCACGAACCCCATGGCGGGTTACGCCATCGACCAGCTCGACAAGCTGCGCGGCTGCGAGGCGCACTCCTCCGTCATCCTCTCGCACGTGGACGCGGACCTCTTCAAGAAGCTGGGCGTGAACATCTCCTTCGAGCCGCGCTACCAGGCCAAGAAGCTGTTCCACAAATAATACCGGTCTTCCTCGAAACGCTCGCCTTGCGGCCGTTATAGGGAAGAACCGGCTGCGCATACGAAAGAAAGCACGGGCTGTGATCCGGATCACAGCCCGTGCTTTTCCTCTCCCCGCCTTTTCTGATCCGTCAGAAAGCGGCGGCGGTATTTCAGCTCCGCGTATTCGCTGATCCTGCCCATGTACAGCAGATCCGCCGCGCCGCCGAGGACGCCCAGCACCGGGATCCCCTGCAGGAATTTCATGGCCAGCAGCTCACGGCTCAGCGCCCGGGCGGCCTCCTCCGTCAGCGCAGGCAGGCTCTTTGCCTCCGGGTATCGCCCGGCGGAGATGAAAGCGTTGAGCGCCGCGTCGTCCCGATACAGCTCTTCTCCCCGCAGCAGGGAGGCGGCGATCACCCGCAGAAGGAAGGCCTGCTCCCGGTCTCCCTCGTAGTCGTAGCCGTAGCGCATGGCGATCTCGTAGACGTTGCGCAGCAGCAGCGCGGTGAACACCGCCACGTCCGCAAGGCCGATCCCCAGCACGCCGAGGCCGATACCCGCCGCGCCGGAGACCGCCGTGTGCAGCGCTGCCGTACCGCCCGCCCGCCGGGAGAAGGTGCGCAGATCCTTCGCCTCGCCCCGCTCCTGCAGGACGTAGCTGTCCAGCAGATACTGCTCGGCCAGCTCCGGCAGCTTATAGGTCTTTTCGATCACCGCCGTCCCTTTCTCAAAGAGCAGCGCGAAGGCCTTGACGAAGGCGGCGTTCAGCGCGCCCTCCAGCTTTTCCGGAACCTTGTCGGCAAGCCAGGCGTCCAGCCTGCTCTCCCGCCGACCGGCACGCCGCTGCAGCAGCTGCCGCTCCTGGCGCAGCATCCGCGCCCATTCTTTTTCATACGCCTGTGTCTGCATATCGTTCCCTCATTTCTTCAACTGCCCGGGGCTGATGCCGAAGCTGGCCCGGAAGGCGCGGTGGAAGGCGGAGTAATCGGCAAAGCCGCTCTCCGCGGCGGCCTGCGCGGCCGGGGTGCCCTCGCGAATCAGCCGCGCCGCCGCGAGCAGGCGCTTCTGCCGCACGTAGGCGTGGACGGTGCTGCCGGTCTGCGCCTTGAAAAGGCGCATAAAATGATAACGGCTGAGATACACCTGCTCGGCCAGCGCGTCCACCGAGAGCTCTCCGCCGAGGTTCTCGTTGATGTAGCTGAGCGCCCGGCGGATCTTGGGGTCGTACTGCCGCTGCCCGGCGCCGCCCGCGGCGCCCATGCGGCCGATCAGGATCAGCATCTGCATCACCA
>JAFUUR010000240.1 GCA_017477695.1 Oscillospiraceae bacterium
CGGGAGCGCTACCGTGACCGGTGCATCCGCATCCCCATGCGCAGCCAGGCGCGCAGCCTGAATCTCTCCAACTCCGCCGCGATCCTGGCCTACGAGGCGCTGCGCCAGCAGGGCTTTCCGGGGCTTCTGGAGCAAGGCGAGATGGCGGAGACTTGAACCTGTATATCTTTTATAGGAGGATAGATCATGAACTACAACAAGAAAACCGTGTACGACGCTGACGTTAAGGGCAAGAAGGTGCTGCTGCGCTGCGACTTTAACGTCCCTCAGAATAAGGAGACCGGTGAGATCACCAGCGATAAGCGTATCGTCGCGGCGATCCCCTCCATCCGCTATCTGCTCGAGCAGGGCGCTGCTGTGATCGCCTGCTCCCACCTGGGAAAGCCCAAGGGCGAGTGGAAGAGCAAGCTGACGCTGGCGCCCGTTGCCAAACGCCTGTCCGAGCTGCTGGGCCAGGAAGTCATCTTCGCGGCCGACATCATCGGCGAGGACGCGCAGGCCAAGGCCGCCGCGCTGCAGCCCGGCCAGATCCTGCTGCTCGAAAATCTGCGCTTCGATATCCGCGAGGAGAAGAACGGGGCGGACTTCGCCAAGGCCCTGGCCGATATGGCCGACGTGTTCGTGTCCGACGCTTTCGGCACCGTGCACAGAGCCCACGCCTCCACGGCGGGCGTCGCGGCCTTCCTGCCGGCCTATTCCGGCCTGCTGGTGGATAAGGAGCTGTCCATCATGGGCAAGGCGCTGGACGATCCCAAGCGTCCCTTCGTGGCCGTTCTCGGCGGCGCCAAGGTCTCCGACAAGATCAACGTGATCAACAATCTCCTCGAGAAGGCCGACACCATCATCATCGGCGGCGGTATGGCTTATACCTTCAAGAAAGCCCAGGGCTTTGAGATCGGCAAGTCTCTGCTCGAGGCCGACAGGATCGATTACGCCAGGGATATGATCGCCAAGGCCGAGGCCAAGGGCGTGCAGTTCCTGCTCCCGGTCGACAATCTCTGTGCTGCGGAATTCTCCGCCGACGCCGAGCCCGTCCTGGTCGACGGCGATATCCCCGAGGATCTCATGGGCATGGACATCGGGCCCAAAACGGCGGAGCTCTTTGCCGCGGCCGTCAAGGGAGCGGGCACCATCGTGTGGAACGGCCCCATGGGCGTGTTCGAGTTCGACCGCTTTGCGGGCGGCACCAAGGCCATGGCCAAGGCGCTGGCTGAGTCCGGAGCCGTGACCATCGTGGGCGGCGGCGATTCCGCCTCCGCGGTGGAAAAGCTCGGCTTTGCCGATCAGATCACCCATATCTCCACCGGCGGCGGCGCGTCTCTGGAGTTCCTCGAGGGCAGAGAGCTGCCCGGTGTTGCCTGCCTGCTCGACGCGTGAGCGCCCAAACTGCATTTTATAAAAGACTGGAGATATACGAAGCATGAACAGAAAGTACCGCAAGACCGTGATCGCCGGCAACTGGAAGATGAATATGCTGGCTTCCCAGATCAAGCCCTTCATGGAAGAACTGAAAGCCGCGCTGCCCAAGACCCGCAGCTGTGACGTGGTGCTCTGCACGCCCGCCGTCATGGTCCCGGCCATGATCAAGGCCGGAAAGGACTGCAAGGTGGCCGCCGGCGCGCAGGACGTTTCCAAGTATGAAAAGGGCGCGTACACCGGCGAGGTCTCTGCCGACCAGCTGGCCGACGTGGGTGTCAAGTACTGCATCGTGGGCCACTCCGAGCGCCGCCAGTATCACGGCGAGGACGATATGCTCATCAACGCCAAGACCAAGGCGCTGCTGGAAAAGGGCATCATCCCTATCATCTGCGTGGGCGAGAGCCTTGAGCAGCGCGAGATGGATCTGACGATGGAGTTCGTCGCCTATCAGGTCAAGGCCGCGCTGAGCGGCGTGAACGCCACGCAGCTTCGCCGCTGCATCATCGCCTACGAGCCCATCTGGGCCATCGGCACCGGCAAGACCGCCACGGCGGAGCAGGCCCAGGAGGTCTGCGAGGGCATCCGCGCCGTGATCCGCAAGATCTACGGGGCCCGTCCCGCCCGTGCCGTCAGCATCCTCTACGGCGGCAGCATGAACGCCAAGAACGCGGCCGAGCTTCTTGCCCAGCCGGATATCGACGGCGGCCTGATCGGCGGCGCCTCTCTGAAGCCCGCTGACTTCGCGACCATTATCGCTGCCACCGCGCAGGAGTGAGCCGCCCATGAAAAAAGCGGTTTTCATCATTCTCGACGGCTTCGGCATCGCCCCGCCCACCGCGGGCAACGCGATCGCCCAGGCGAAGAAGCCGAACCTGGATAAGCTCTTTTCCGAGTATCCCTGCACGCAGCTGCAGGCCTCCGGACTGGACGTGGGCCTGCCCGAGGGACAGATGGGCAATTCCGAGGTCGGCCACACCAATATCGGCGCGGGCCGCGTGGTGTTCCAGATCCTGCCCAAGATGAGCCAGGAGATCAAGAACGGCAAGTTCTTTGAAAACCCGGTCTATATCAAGGCCATGGAAGACGCCAAGGCAAACGGCAAGGCGCTGCATATCCTGGGCCTTCTGTCCGACGGCGGCGTGCACAGTCACATCGAGCATATATTCGGCATCCTGGATATGGCCAAGCAGCGCGGCGTGGAGAAGGTCTACGTGCACTGCTTCCTCGACGGGCGCGACGTGCCGCCCACCAGCGGCGCGGGCTTCGTAGCCCGGCTGCGGGAGAAGTGCGAGACCCTCGGCAACGCGAGGATTGCCACCGTCCAGGGCCGCTTCTACGGCATGGACCGCGACAAGCGCTGGGACCGCGTGGAGGCGGGCTATAACGCCATCGTCTGCGGAGAGGGGATCGCCGATCCCGACCCGGTGCACGCGGTGGAGGAGAGCTACGCGCAGGGCGTGACCGATGAGTTCGTCAAGCCTGTCGTGGCGGATCCCGCCGGTGCGATCGGACAGGGAGACAGCGTGATCTTTATGAATTTCCGTCCCGACCGCGCGCGGGAGATGACCTGGGCGCTGAATCTCGAGAACTTCGACGGTTTTGCCCGGAAAAAGACGGTGTACCCGCTGTCCTACGTCTGCACGGCGCAGTACGACGAGACGCTGCCGCTGCCGATCGCGTATCCGCCCGAGGTCATCGAGAACACGCTGGGCGACTTTATCAGCGCGCAGGGGCTCAAGCAGTTTCGCGTGGCGGAGACGGAGAAATACGCGCACGTGACCTTCTTCTTCAACGGCGGCGTGGAGCGCGTCTGCGAAGGGGAGGAGCGCTGCCTGGTGCCTTCTCCCAAGGAATACGCGACCTACGACCTGATCCCGCAGATGAGCGCGGAGCAGGTCGCGGACAAGGTCGTGGAGGCGGTGGCCTCGGAGCAGTACGCGCTGATCGTCTGCAACTTCGCCAACTGCGACATGGTAGGGCATACCGGCGTCATGGAAGCGGCCGTCAAGGCGGTCGAGACCGTGGACGGCTGCATGGGCCGCATCATTGCCGAGGTCGAGAAGCACGAGGACGTCGTTCTTCTCGTGACGGCCGACCACGGCAACGCCGATTGCATGTTCGACGAGACCGGCAAGGTCAACACGGCGCACACGACCAACCCCGTGCCGTTCTGCGTGCGGGAAAGGGGGATCACGCTCCGGCCTGGGCGTCTGGCGGATATCGCGCCTACGATCCTGAAGCTGATGGGGCTCAAGCAGCCCGCCGAGATGACCGGCGAATGCCTCGTTCACTGAGCTAACGTTCGAAAGAAGCCCGCGGGTGACCGCGGGCTTCTTCTGTTGGAGACGGCACAGGGGATGCGGCGGAATATAACAGAAAAGAAACGGGCCATAAGAAAAAAATGGATATTTTTCCTTGAATTCCAAGTCTCTTGATGTTATAATAAATTTATTTGTAATACACATTTGGCAATTGGACCTGTAGGAGGATCTCGTTCGTCAGAAAAACGTACGGGATCTGCGCAGGGCCTTCTCCCGCCGGCCTTCGGCCCGGGATCGATCCGGTACATAAGAAAGGAGATGAGAGCACGATGGAAAGCTTCCCCCAGAATGAGGCGCGGCATCTGCTGCTGGCCAAGAAGCAGCGCAGGCTCGTGCTGGGTCTTCTGCTGATCCCCGCTCTTATCGTTTTTCTTCTTACGATGGCGCTGCTCAGCAACAAGGGCGTCGCGATGACGCGTACGGTCAAGGTGCTGGATTGCCATTACGTCGCTCCGGTCGGGGAGGGCTACGCCGGTTACGCGATCCACGTCCATAACGCGGACTGTTATGACGAGGACGGAAGTCTGGTCTGTCAATTGCCGGAGATCCCGGCTCACGTGCATGATGCGTCCTGCTACAAGACGCGGTCCGTGCTGACCTGCGGCCAGGAGGAGGGCGGCCACCGCCACGACGACAG
>JAFUUR010000241.1 GCA_017477695.1 Oscillospiraceae bacterium
CTACCGCATCCAGGTCGACGTGCTGGACTGCCAGGGCTGCGGCAGCTGCGCCAACGTCTGCCCCTCCAAGGAGAAGGCACTGAAGATGGTCCCGCTGGACGAGCAGCTCCCCGAGCAGGCCAACTGGGATTACTGCATGACCCTCTCGGAGAAGAAAAACCCCATGAGCAAGTTCTCCGCCAAGGGCAGCCAGTACGAGCAGCCGCTGTACGAGTTCTCCGGCGCCTGCCCCGGCTGCGGCGAGACCCCGTACGTGAAGCTGCTGACCCAACTCTTCGGCGACCGGATGTACGTGGCCAACGCCACCGGCTGCTCCCAAGCCTACTGCTTCTACACGCCCACCTTCCCGCAGACCACGAACAAGCGCGGCCACGGCCCCGCCTTCTCCAACTCCCTGTTTGAGAACAACGCCGAGTTTGCCCTGGGCATCTGCCTGTCCTCCGCGCAGCTGCGCGACCAGGCCAAGATGCACGCGCAGGCCGTCGTGGAAACCACGGCCGACGAGAAGCTGAAGGCCGCGCTGGAAGCCTGGCTCGCCGAGGGCGACGAGGACGACAAGACCGCCGAGCTCTCCGACGCGGTGCGCGAAGCGCTCGCCGCCACGGCCGAGGCCGGCGCGGACATCGAATTCCTGCGCGAGCGCGAGGATACGCTGACCAAGAAGGCCATCTGGATGTTCGGCGGCGACGGCTGGGCCTACGACATCGGCTACGGCGGTCTGGATCACGTCATGGCATCCGGGCTCGACCTGAACGTGCTCGTCGTGGATAACGAGCTTTACGCCAACACCGGCGGCCAGGCCTCCAAGGCCACGCCGATCGGTGCGTCCGTGCAGTTCGCCGCCGCGGGCAAGACCACGCCCAAGAAGGATCTGGGCATGATCCTGTCCACCTACGGCTACGTGTACGTGGCGCAGGTCTCCATGGGCGCCAACCCCGAGCACGTGATCAAGTGCCTGAAGGAAGCGGCCGCCCACAAGGGACCCTCCATCGTCATCGCTTATGCGCCCTGCATCAACCACGGTTTGTCCAAGGGCATGGCCAGGGTCATGGACGAGGGCAAGGAAGCGGTCGAGTGCGGCTTCTGGCCCCTGTTCCGCTACAACCCCGATAACGAGGCCGCCGGCAAGAACCCGTTCACGCTCGATTCCGCCGCGCCCAACGGCAAGCTGCGCGATTACATGATGGGCGAGACGCGCTTCGCCTCTCTGACCCGCACCTTCCCGGAGATCGCGGAGCGGCTCTTCGCCGAGGCAGAGGACTTTACCAACGCCCGCTACGAGAAGTACCGCAAGCTGGCTGATCAAAAGTAAGCCCCATGAATACGGAGATCCCCTGCGCTTTTCGCGCAGGGGATCTTTTTTGTCGTTCGTTTTCGGGCCGCAGCCTCACAGACTCTCCAGCAGCTCTTTGCGGACGGCGTCGAGCCGGGCGTCGGCCAGGCCGAAGTCCATCTCCTTATAGCTCCACAGCGCGTGCGGGATGCCGTGGCGGCGGAACACGGCGTGGATGGCCCTGTACCAGGACAGCGCTTCCTCCGGCGGCACGACGTCGATGACCCCGTACTCGCCGCAGTAGAGCTCCGTCCCTTCGCGCGCCGCCTTCTCGAGCGCGCTCTGCAGCAGCCGCTCGAAATACGCCTCGTCCGCGCCGCTCTCGCGCCAGGTGACGCCCCTGCTGTCGGCCAGCTCCGGGATCCAGTATGCGCCCTGATGCGTGAAGCTCTTGGGCTCGTAGCAGTGGAAGTTATAAAGCACGCGCGCGTCGTACGGCGCATCCAGCTCGCAAACCGTGGCGGGGCTGTTGTAGTCCCAACTGCCGAGCAGGATCACGGTCTCCGGCGCGCGGCCGCGGATCCGTCGCACGGCCTCGGCGCTGATGCGCTTCCACGCGGGCAGGTAGCTCGCGTCGGTCACCTCGTTCAAAAGCTCGAAGACGACCCGGTCGCTGCGGTCGCCGTAGCGTGCGGCCAGCTCCTCCCAGATGGCGTAGAACAGCTCCTGACAGCGCTCGCTCTCGAAGAAGCCCGCTTCCCGCTCCTGCGTGTTGAAGGAGAAGCCCTGCGTTTTGTGCAGGTCCAGCACCGTCTTGAGGCCGCAGGCGTCGCAGGAAGCGAGCGCGGCGTCCAGCCGGGCCAGGCCCTCCGGGATCAGGCTCCCGTCCGTCCGCTGCAGGACGTTGTAGTCAAAGGGGATGCGCACGTGGTCGAAGCCCCACGCCGCGATCCGGCGGAAATCGCGCTCGGTGATGAAACCGTCCAGCCGCTCGGCGCTGTAATCGCACTGGCTCATCCAGCCTCCGAGGTTGACGCCCCGGCAGATCCCCATTTCTTTCAGCATACGGTCTCCTTTCTCAAAACCGCCCCGTTGTCACGGGGCGGTTTTTCCTGTGATGCTCTTTCGTTCTTCTCTCTCAGCCCTTCACGGAGCCGGCGGTGACGCCCTTGATGATGGACTTGGACAGGATGATGTACACGACCACGACCGGCAGGATCGCCAGCAGGATGAACATGTACACCTTGCCCATGTCGAACTTGGAATAGTCCGCCGAGCGGAGCTGGGCGATCATGATGGGCACGGTCTTCTTGTTCGCATCGGTCAGCAGCAGGGCGGGCAGGAAGTAATTGTTCCAGGACTGCACGAAGGAGAAAATGAGCTGCACGGAGAGCGCGGGCTTGAGCATGGGGAGGATAATGGTGTTGAAGGTGCGGAACTCCCCGCACCCGTCCACGCGCGCGGCGTCGACGATCTCCATGGGCAGGTTGCTCTCCATATACTGTTTGATGTAGAAGAACACGATCGGCGCGGCAATGCCGGGCAGGACCAGCGGCCAGTATTTGTTCGTCAGCCCGTAACGGTAGCAGAGCTGGATGAAGCCCGCCGCGGAGACCTGCGTGGGAATGACCATGATGGCCATGATGAAGCTGAAGGCCAGCTTCTTGAGCTTGAAATCATAGGCGTGGATGCCGTAGGCCGTGAGCGCGGAGAAATAGGTGGTCAGGATCGCGGTGCAGGCCGCGACGAAAAAGCTGTTGAGCATACCGCGCGGGATGTTGATGGAGCTGTCCGTCCAGGCGTTGCGCAGGTTGTCGAGGAAGTGCCCGCCGGGGACGAGCGTGAAGCCCGCCTGCAGCTGCCCGTTGGAGCGCGAGGCGTTGATGACCAGCATATAGAAGGAAAAGAGGCAGAGGATGGACAGGAAGATGAGGATGAGATAGACGAGGATGCGCAGCGCCGTGAGCTGCGCCTGGGCCCTGCGGGCCTCCGGCGGCATCTTGTTGTTCATGCTTCTCCCCTCCTTAGTCCTTCTTGGTCAGCGAGCGGTAGACGATCATGCTCAGCAGACCCGTGATGATGAAGATGATGACCGAGATCGCGCCGGACATGCCGTAGTTCTTGCTGCCGCCGAGGTAGTTGTTGAGGTACATGACCAGCGTCATGGAGGTGCGGTCCGGCATGCCCTTGCCGTTGGTCAGGACCTGCGGCACGTCGAACATCTGCAGGCCGCCGATCATCGCCGTGATGATGGTATAGATCAGGATCGGCATCAGCAGCGGCAGCGTGATCTTGAAGAAGACCTGCAGGGAGCTCGCGCCGTCGAGGTTCGCCGCCTCGAAGAGATCCTGGTCGATGCCCATGATGCCCGCCATGAGCAGGATCGTCGTATTGCCGAACCACATCAGAAAGTTCATCAGACAGATCAGCCCGCGCACCGTGCCCTTATAGGCGAAGAAGTCGATGGGCACGTCGCTCAGGCCCCAGGCCTGGAGCAGTTGATTGACCGGTCCAACGTTGGAGAACAGCGTAAAGAACAGCATGGAGAAGGCCGAGGCCATGATCAGATTCGGCATGTAGATGACCGTCTTGAAAAACTGCTGGCCCCGGATGTGCAGCCGGTAGCTGGTGAAGAAGATCGCCAGCAGCATGGCGATGACCAGCTGCGGGATCGCGCCCATCACCCAGAGCGCCAGCGTGTTGCCGGCGTATTTGAGGATGTTGATGGTACCCGTCTTGTCGGGGGTGAAGAGCGCGACGTAGTTTCGGAAGCCTACGAAATTCGGCCCGACCTGCTTGAGCCCCTCGCGATAATTCTCGAAGAAGCTGTTGTAGATCGTCAGGACCTGCGGCACGAAGGTGAAGATGAAGTACGCCAGGAAAAAGGGCAGGATAAACAGATAGCCCCACTTGGCGTACCGGACACCGTTCTGGTTCCGGCGGAGCTTGCGTTCGTTCACGGTGCATACCCCCTTGAAGGTTTGAAAATTTCAGATCGCTGCGAAAACACATCGCAGCGCACGCGCGCGTGCGTTCCGATCGATCCTCGCGGCTGTGAAAGCCGGGGCGAGGCAGAAGCCTCGCCCCGGTCGGATTGGTCGCTTATCGTGTTATCGCGTCACCGCGCACGGTCACGGGGTAACGATGGTGGGATACTTCTCGTTGACGTAGAGGTAGAAGTTCTGCAGCGCGGTGTCCTGATCGACGGAGCCGCGGTAGTACTCCTGCAGCGCGTTCTGCAGGCCCTCGTTGAGCAGCTGGTCGTAGATGGTGTGGTTCTCCCAGACGATGTTGTCGGTCATCGCGGAGAAGACCGCCACGTCGTTCTGGCCGCCCAGGAACTCGCTGCCGTAGTCGGGATCCGCAGCGAACTTGGCGTTGACAGCCATGTTGTTGGAGAACTGCGCCTCGTTGGCAACGAGAGCGGTGCAGACTTCCTCATCGTTGATGAAGGTGTCCATCACGTCGGCCAGCATGGACGGGTTGTCGGTGCCGGCAGGCGCAAGCAGCCAGGTGCCGCCCCAGAAGTGAGCAGCGGGGCCTTCGCAGATCGCCCAGTCGCCGGAGCAGCCCTTATCGGGATCCTGCGCGTTGCCCATACAGAAGTTGAAGTACCAGGCCGGGCCGAAGAAGCACATGGTCTTGCCGTCGCCGAACATCTGGACGTTCTTCTCTTCGTCCCAGACACCGGCGGTCAGGGTATAGCCGTTCTTGATGAACTCGTCGGTCTGCTCCATCCAGGCGGTGATCTGCGGATCGAACTGGAGGTTGTTGTCCTCATCGACCCAGGCGGAAGTGCAGTTGTTGGAGAAGGGCCGGTAGGTCTCGGCAAAGGAAGCAGTCATGTAGTAGCCCTTGGCCTTGGCGTCGGCGGCGACAGCGTTGAACTTATCCCAGCTGTCGAGCAGAGCCTGGACCTCATCGGGCTCGGAGGTGCCGAGCACGTCCTCCGCGATGGAGCGGCGGTAGATCAGGGCGGAGGGGCAGCACTGGAAGGACACGCCCTTGACGGTGCCGGCCTCATCGGAAGCGGCCTGAACGGTGTACTTGTAGGCGTTGGAGAATTCGTTGACGCCGAGGGCCGTGACGTCCTGGGTGAAGTCGGAGTCGACGTACTTGAGGATGTAGTCGGCCTCGGCCAGGAACATATCGACCTTGTCGTCAGCGGCGGCGTTGGCCTGGTTCAGCAGGGCCTCGTCCAGCGCGTCCTGGTAAGCGCCGTTGTCGCTGGGAACGATGATCCAGTTGACGGTCACGCCTTCGGGAACGGTGTAGTACTTCTCAAAGAAGCCCTTGAACTCCTCGTTCCAGGCGTAGATGTTGAAGACCTTGCCTTCGCCGGCTTCTTCGGCGGGGGCAGCGTCCTCCGCGGGGGCTGCAGCTTCCGTGGTGGTCGCGGTCGAGGCGGCGGGCGCCGCGGACTGACCGCAGGCGGCCAGCGCAAACACCATCACGAGAGCCAACAGCAGAGCAACGAGTTTTTTCATTTCATTTTCCTCCTGTTTCGTGTGTGTGATTTTATTTTGAGCAGATCAACTGCCAATCACCTGCGAGATATCGGCTACGGACTCTCCCTCCAGCAGCCGGCCGGAAATGATGACACGGTCCGGCACCGTGGTTTTGGGATGCTCGATCTGTTCCACCAGGCGGGCAGCGGCCGTCTTGCCGAGCGCGCCGGTGTCCTGCCGGTAGGTGGTCAGGCGCGGGCTGATGACGCGGGAGAGATTGATCCCGTCGTAGCCCATGACGGAGATGTCCTCCGGGACGCGCAGCCCCGCCTCGCGGATCGCGTTGAGCCCGCCGATGCAGGAGAAGTCGTCCGGGAACAGGACACAGCTCGGTCTCGTTCTGAGGGCCAGCAGCGCCTTTGTGGCCTCGTAGCAGCTGTCCGTGTCGTGGTACGCGCTCGCCCGGACGTATTCGTCCGGCACGGCGACGCCCAGCTCCTCACAGGCGCGATAAAAGCCCGCCAGCCGGTTTTCCGTAACGGTGGTCCGTTCGCCGTGCAGAAAGGCGATCCGCCTGTGGCCGCGAGCTGCGGCGTAGCGCACCAGCGCCTGCGTCCCGTCCGCGTTGTCCGAGAGCACCGCGATGCGGTTGTTGAACACGTGGTCGATCGTGACCACCGGCAGTTGGGACTGGATGAGCTCCAGCACCATGGGATCCTCGAAGTCCACGCAGGCCACCACGACGCCGTCCACCCCGCGGTACAGGCAGTGCTGCAGATAGCTGGTAGGCTTGCGGCCCACGTTACGGTTGATGAACGTGATGTCGTAGCCGTTGGCCTCGGCCTCCACGCGGAGGCTGTCGAGCACGGCGGAGAAATACTCGTGGGCAAGGCCGCTGCGCTGACTGTCGACGAACAGGACGCCGATGTTGAAGGTCCGGTTGGTCTTCAGCGCACGGGCGGCGGCGTTCGTGAGATAGCCCATCTCATCCGCCGTGCGGCAGATCCGCTCCCGCGTCTCCTCCCCGATGTCGGGCAGACCGTTGAGCGCTTTGCTGACCGTGGCAACGGAGACGCCGCACACACGGGCGATGTCTTTCATGGCAACCACGGCAACCGCTCCCTCACTTAATCGTTTTCGTCGCCTTAAAAATAACGCAAATCGGGAAAATTTGCAAGCAAAAATTACGTTTTTTCGGGTTTTTCAAAAATTTTGGCAGTCCTGCACAGTTTCCGGCAGGCAAAATTGGGTATCTTGCCAAGTCCCGACGGTTCTCGCGGAGAGATCTCCTGCGG
Source organism: Oscillospiraceae bacterium (assembly GCA_017477695.1). GTDB lineage: Bacteria > Bacillota > Clostridia > Oscillospirales > Oscillospiraceae > Limivicinus. The sequence goes on from JAFUUR010000241.1 coordinate 7,017, forward strand.
TGATCTTTGTTCTACTTGTAAAATCTTCATAGTTTTTTTGTTCTTTTTCCGAAAAATACTTGCATTTTACGTGAAAATCCGCTAATCTAAGAGAGCATGCTCCGTTACTTAATCGTTTTCCCTTAAAAGGAGGCATATTATGCAGTTCGGCTTTTTCGACGACGCGCGCCGGGAATACGTCATCACGACCCCGCGGACGCCCCTGCCCTGGATCAACTACCTCGGGAGCGAGGAATTCTTTACGCTCTGCTCCAACACCGCGGGCGGCTACAGCTTCTACCGGGACGCGCGACTGCGCCGCCTGACCCGCTACCGTTATAACAACTGCCCGCTGGACTCCGAGGGCTTTCATATCTATATAAAGGATGGGGACTGCGTGTGGAACCCCGGCTGGCAGCCGACCCAGACCCCGCTCGACGCTTATACCTGCCGCCACGGCCTCGGCTACACGGTGATCGAGGGCGTCAGGGGCGGCGTGCGCGTCCGGCAGGAGCTGTTCGTCCCGCAGGGGGATACCTGCCAGCTGATGCGCGTCACGGTGCTGAATGAAAACGAGGCGCCCAGGGCCCTGCAGGTCTTCCCCTACGTGGAGTTCTGCCTCTGGGATGCCATGGACGACGGCTCCAACTTCCAGCGCAACTTCTCCACCGGCGAGGTGGAGGTCGACGGCGGGGCGATCTATCACAAGACGGAATACCGCGAGCGGCGCGATCACTATGCCGTGTTCTGGTCCAACCGCGAGCCGGACGGCTTCGATACGGCGCGCGAGGCCTTCATCGGCGTATACGGCAGCCCCGCGCGGCCGGAGGCCGTATGCGGCGGGGGCTGCACGGGCAGCGTCGCCCACGGGTGGCAGCCCGTCGCCGCGCAGGAGTACCGCTTCGAGCTGGCGCCGGGCGAAAGCCGCAGCCTGATCTTCGGTCTGGGCTATATCGAAAACCCGCCCGAGGAGAAGTGGGAGGCGCCGGGCGTCGTCCACAAGGCGCGCGCAAAGGCGATGATGGCCCGCTACGACACGGACGCGCGCTTTGACCGGGCGCTGGAGCGGCTCGCCGCGTTCTGGACCGGTCTGCTTGACGCCTACCAGGTCGAGACGGGAGACGAAAAGCTTGACCGCATGGTGAATATCTGGAACCAGTATCAGTGCATGGTCACCTTCAACATGAGCCGCTCCGCGAGCTATTTCGAGAGCGGGATGGGCCGCGGGATGGGCTTTCGCGATTCCTGCCAAGATCTGTTGGGCTTCGTGCACATGGTCCCGGAGCGGGCGCGCGAGCGCATCCTTGACATCGCCGCCACCCAGTTTCCCGACTGCAGCGCCTACCACCAGTACCAGCCGCTCACGAAGAAGGGCAACCTCGACGTCGGCAGCGGCTTCAACGACGATCCGCTCTGGCTCATCGCGGGGACCGACGCTTATCTGCGCGAGACCGGCGACTGGAGCATTCTCGACGAACAGGTGCCCTTCGACAACGACCCGGCCCTCGCCCGCCCGCTGCTCGAGCATCTGCAGCGCAGCTTTGATTTTACGCGGACCCACCTAGGCCCGCACGGCCTGCCGCTGATCGGCCGGGCGGACTGGAACGACTGCCTCAACCTCAACTGCTTCTCCGAGCACCCAGGCAAGAGCTTCCAGATCACGGGGCCCAGCGAGGGCCCCGTGGCGGAGAGCGTGTTCATCGCGGGCATGTTCGTGAAATACGGCCGCGCCTGGGCCGATATCTGCCGCCATCTCGGCCTGGATGACAGGGCCGGCGAGGCTGAGACCGCCGTTGCCGCCGCAGAGGCCGCCGTACTCGACGCAGGATGGGACGGCGCGTGGTTCCGCCGCGCGTACGACGCCTTCGGCAAGGTCGTAGGCGGCAGCGCCTGCGAGGAGGGGCAGATCTTTATCGAGCCGCAGGGGATGTGCGTCATGGCCGGGATCGGCAAGGCCACCGGGCAGGCGGCCGCGGCGCTCAAGAGCGTGGAGGAACGGCTGGACACGCAGTACGGCATCGTCTTGCTGAACCCAGCCTACACACGCTACCACCTCGAGCTGGGCGAGATCAGCAGCTATCCCCCGGGCTATAAGGAGAACGCCGGCATCTTCTGCCACAACAACCCGTGGATCGTCTGCGCCGAGGCGGAGCTCGGCCACGGCGACCGCGCCTTCCAGGTCTACCGCCGCACGGCACCCGCCTACATCGAAGAGATCAGCGAGATCCACCGCACCGAGCCCTACGTGTACAGCCAGATGATCGCCGGGAAGGATGCGCCGAGCTTCGGCGAGGCGAAGAACAGCTGGCTCACCGGCACCGCCGCCTGGACCTTCCTGAGCATTTCGCAGGCGATCCTGGGCGTCAAGCCCACGCTGGACGGGCTGCGGATCGACCCCTGCGTGCCCTCCGGCTGCGCCGGCTTCTCGGTCACGCGGCGCTACCGGGGCGCGACCTACCGCATCCGCGTGGAAAACCCCGACGGCGTGCAGCACGGCGTGCGCAGCTTCCTCGTGAACGGCGCCGCGCAGGCAGGCAGCATCGTTGCGCCCGCCCCCGCGGGCAGCACGGTGGAGGTCCGCGTCGTGATGGGCTGACGCCGCACCCCCCATAAAAATATCGCCCGGGAGCCTCTGCCTCAGTGCAAAGGCTCCCGGGCGGTTTCGTTCGCCGCGCTCAGTCCGGTGCGAGCCAGCTCCGAACCAGGCCGATCTCGCGGATATAGCCCGCGTCGTCGTTGGGCGTTTCGAGGATGAAAGGCCGCCCGGCCAGCGCGGGGTGCAGGGCGATGCGGCGCAGGGTCTCCAGGCCGAGCTGCCCCTCGCCGAGCTTCTCGTGCCGGTCCTTGTGCGAGCCGCAGGGATTCTTGCTGTCGTTGAAATGCACGGCGTACAGCCGCTCAAGCCCGATCACGCGGTCGAATTCCTCCAGCACGCCGTCCAGATCGTGCGCCAGATCGTAGCCCGCGTCCCAGATGTGGCAGGTGTCCAGGCAGACGCCGAGTCGGTCGCCGAGCGTCACGCGGTCGATAATCGCCCGCAGCTCCTCGAAGCGGCCGCCGACCTCCGTTCCCTTGCCCGCCATGGTCTCGAGCAGGACGGTCGTGTGCATACCGGACCACAGGACGGCGTCGAGCGCCTGCGCGATCAGGCACACGCCCGCCTCTATCCCCTGCCCCGTGTGCGCACCGGGATGGAAATTATAGTAGTTCCCGGGGAGCTGCTCCATGCGCAGCAGATCCTTCTGCAGCATGTCCAGGGCGTTGGCACGTGTCTCCGCCCCGGCGGCACAGAGGTTCATGGTGTAGCTCCCGTGCGCCACGAGCGGGCCGAAACGCTCCCGCTCCGCCAGCGCGCAGAGGGCCTGCGCGTCCTCGGGCGGCAGCTCCTTCGTCCTGCCGCCGCGCGGGTTGCGCGTGAAGAAGGCGAAGGTGTTGCCGCCGAAGTCCAGCATGGTCTTCCCCATCGCCTCGTAGCCGTTCGTCACCGACAGGTGACAGCCGACATAGATCCGCGGCTTTTCCGACATATGCGCGCTCTCCTTTCCGGTCCGTGCAAAACCGGGGCGGCCCAGGTGGGCCGCCCCGGTTTTCGTTTTCTCAGGCCTCGTCCGCCGCGGCGCGGCGCTTTTTTTTGGCCTTGCAGGTGCGGTACATCATGCACGCCACCCACGCCATCACCAGCAGCGACACGCTTTGGATGATATAGCAGCGGGCGTACAGGCCGGTGCGCTGCACCTTGTATTCTCCAAAGTATCCCACGCCCAGCAGGCTCGCCAGGTACACGAGCAGGAGCGCGATATGGTACCATTTCCAGCCACGGGCCTTGATGGAGACGCGCATGTAATGGATCAGCACGCACAGGATCGTCACCGCGGCAAAGACCTGCGCGATGCTGATGAAGGAGGCAAAGCGGTTGAGGTCTTTGAAGAAGGTGAAGTGATACAGGTGCGAATCGTAGCGGGTGGAATCCATGATGATCTCCACCGCGCCGTAATACAGCAGGAAACGGCGGGCGACGTTGCCGCCCTTGTTGCCGCCGCGCAGCCGGTCGTCCCGGTGATCGCAGTAGAACACGATCAGCAGCACGGCCACCAGGATCATCAGCAAAAACTCCACGGAGAAGGTGGCGAAGCGGTAGTTCACGTTGCCGGCCGAGTCGGTGAAGGGCACGGCCACGGGCAGACGCTGAAAGACCTTGTCGGTGATGATGATATGGCTGCGGCAGGAGTTATTGAACAGGGCGCTGACGCGGATCAGCGCGATGCACAGCGCCATGCCGGGCGAAGCCGCGTCCAGCAGGCGGCCGGCGCTGTCCGTGAGCTTCAGCAGCCGCGGCACGAGGGCGCCCAGCCAGGTGCCCAGGATCACGCCCGGGATGCAGAAGCTGCCCGTGGAATAGTTCAGCAGCGCGTCCCGGATGGAGGCGTACTGCTCGATGTGGCAGTACCAGTAGATCGTGCGGGAGAGGACCACGGAGAAGAACAGCGCGAATGGGAACATGACCCACACCGCCGCGTTGCTGCGCCCGCTCATGGGATAGAGGGCCAGCGTCATGCACAGGCACACCGCGATCCCGAGGGCAATGATGATGCCGCTCCAGTAGATGGTGAAGTCGCCGGTATAAATGGCAATGGGATTCATGACGTCACCTCCGATTCCGGAATGGCCGTGGCAAAGTAGATGATATCGCTGACGCCGCGCTCAGCACCGAAGTCGATGTAATTGTAGGGCTGGCCGCGGAAGACGATCTCGCTGGTCTGTCCGCCGTCCAGGCAGTAGGCGTTGAACACGCCCTTGTTGTACATCTCTCTGCCGAACTGGTTCACCGTCCAGCGGGCGGCCCGCTCGGGCGAGTGGTTCAGGGACATGTAATAATAGTGCAGCGGGGCGAACTGCCCGATGCCCGCGCGGGAGTAACCGGTGTTGATCTCGCCCGCGGGGTACCAGTCGCACTCTCTGATGACGCCGTTTTCCACCAGGACCGGGCCGAAGGAGATGGAGAAGATCACGTCGTTATCCGCGATGAATTGCTGCATCTGCTCCCAGGTGTATTCCTCCTGCCGATGTGTAAAGAGGAAATCGCCGCTGCCGGTGATGAAGCAGGTGTCCACGCAGTTGTACTTCTTGTACATCCCGGTGTAGGTGCTGGTGTCCATGCGGTACAAGTGCCGGTTGTAGGCCATCACGCCGAAGTCCCGGAACATGTAGAAGTCCGCGTTCATGGCCACGACGGCGTTGACGCTGTTGGAGAGCTCCGAGGCGAACACGCGCAGGGGCGAGCCGAAGGTGTCGTCCGTGATCTTGCGGCGGAACTGCGACGCGTCCGCGATCTTGACCTCGCAGCAGCTGCAGGTGAAGCCGTCGATCAGCTCCTTCCAGCAGATGACGAGGATGGTGTCGTCGCAGTAGTACTGGATCGTGGAGTCGTAATAAAAGCTGACGTTCGGATCGAAGATCACGTCCTGCCCGTCGAGCAGGCCGGAATCCCTCGCCTTCTGGATGACCTCCAGCACGGCCTCGGCATTGTCAATGCTGACGCTGCCGTAGCAGGCCGGATTGGGCGCGGGCGCGACCAGCGCCTCCTCGGGGATGCTGTACTGCTTGCGGATATAGGCGATATCGCTGAGCGCGTCCGCCTTGGAATTGAAAACGCTGTTGTTCAGCCGGGAAACGAGATCCGCGGTGGCGGTCCCGCGCGAGACCTCGACGGTCGTGGTCTCGGGGTGGATGTTCTGCACGGACCAGGCCAGGCACACCAGGGAAATGACGGCGAAGATCAGGCTCAGCATACCGAGACCGAGGCGCTTGCCCACGCTGTCCTTCTGCGGCTTGGCGGCCGCCTTGGCCGCGGCGGTCTCCTTGGCGGGGCGCCCGTCCTCGTCCGGCTCCGCATCTCTCTTTTTCTTTTTTCTGCCTTTTTTCTTCCTGGGCTCTTCGACGGGCGGCTCCTCCTCAAAGGCAGGCGCTTCCTCCGCCTCGGGCTCCGGCTCTGTCTCCGGCTCAGGCTCGGGCCGGAACGCCGGCTCCGGGGCCGCGTGCCGCGGCGTATGGACGATCTCGAACACGCTCTCCGGCTCGCTCACCGGCGGCTCGCTTTCCGTCTCCGCAGTCTCCGTATACGCCGCTTCAAGCTCCTCATAGACCTCTTCCTCCGAAAATCCGGGCAGACTGTCGATCAGAAGAAAAACTTCTTTCTTCCTCTCCAGGACTTCGGCTGCAAAACGGCTGATCTGAAAAACCGGAATTCCTGAAATCCCATATGAAGTCATCTGCAGTTCTCC
>JAFUUR010000242.1 GCA_017477695.1 Oscillospiraceae bacterium
ATGAGCCCACGAAAAGTCTGAGGCGGGGCCGTCCCCTGATGGGACGGCCCCGCCTCTTTCCGTATGTACGCTTATCGCGTGCCCTTGAGATACTCGATCGCGTGGTAGAGCAGATCCGCCGTCAGCCCCCAGATGACCGCGGGCTGCGTGCGGTAGAAATAAAACTGGCGGAGGTTTCCGTAGAAGGGATAGCTCCTGCCGCCGGGGATCAGCTCATAGGGGAAATCGTCCGGCGGCACCATGGAGAGCTCCGCGCTGTGGATCTCCGGCGGGTTTTCCAGGAACCAGTCCAGCGGCACGGTGAAGACCTGCGCGACCTCGTCGTCGGAGCGGGTGCCCTCGTAGCCGTGCAGGACGCCGAGCCAGGAGTCCACGATCAGGCGGCCGCGGTCGGCCAGCCGGTGCATCGGCGCGAGCAGCTCCACCTGCCCGGGCTCGACCAGCAGCTCTTCGCAGGCCTCGCGGACCACGGCCTGCGCCGCATCCTCGCCGGGCTCCAGGTGCCCGCCGGGGAAGCTGACCTCGCCGCCCTGAGCGACGTTTGCGCTGCGCAGCTCAAAGAGCACGTGCAGCTGCCCCTCCTTTTCCACGAGGGGGATCAGCACCGCGGTATAGACGGTGTTCTCCGGCAGAATCAGCTCCTGCCCGTGGCCGCGCACGGCGGCCCTGATTGCTTGCAGATCCATAAAACGACCTCACGAAAAACCGAAGCTCAGGCGTTGGGCCGGAGCTTCTGGCAGTATTGGGTGCAGAGCTTGTCAGTGCAGTTGGCGCAGGTGAGCGCGGCATTGGACTGCTCCCAGAAGCGCTCCGGGTACATCATCACGCACAGCTCCCACACGAGCCACACCGCGATGGCCATCAGCAGCAGGCTGAGCGAGTAGAAGCCGTGCACGGCGATCATGGGGGAGAACATCATCAGATGGTCCCAGTTGAAGATGCGGCAGGTCGTGCAGCAGCGGTTTTTCATGATCAGCCGGAACGGACACCAGATCAGCACGCAGATGAGATCGCAGATATAAAAGGCGAGCGAGACGAAGAACAGCCCGACGTCCGGCAGGACGCGGAAGCGGTGCAGCGCGACCAGCGCGATGACTGCGGCCGCCCAGATGAGAAAGACCTTGTAGGCGGCCTTCGTGGTGGTGACGATGTAGCGGTGCAGCGCCTGGTAATTGATGACCTCCTTGATCGGCCGGAAGCGGAACTGGAACAGCTTCTGCGAGCCGAGGGCGAGCTTGTTCTTCGCCGGAACAAGCTGCCAGAGCATGTCCAGCACCCATATGACCCAGAGCACGTGCAGCAGGCTGAAGCGGCGGAAGAAATTGAAGCCGTACAGCACGTCGAACTGCGCGCGGTCGAGGAAATAGAGCGCGGTGACGATCGCGGCGATGACGACGCGCGCGACGAGCCGCACGATGTAGTGCAGCCGGATCTCCGAGGCTTTTTTCACTTCTTTTTCACGCATGGCAGGCTCCTCTTGAGCGATGGGCTTTCGGACGGCGGGAGACCGCGGCGCCGCTCAGCGCCGCTGCCGGGCGGCCTTGTCCCGCCCGACGCCGCAGCCGGGATTGGAGAGAAAGCAGTTGTGCGAGCAGCCGCCGCAGTGCATGTCCCGCCGGGTGATGAGGATGCGCTCCAGCGGGCGCAGACGGATGACGCCGCCGCGGTTGATGCAGTAGCTGTGGATGCGCAGCCTGTCCAGCAGGACGCGCACGAAGGAGATCGGGCAGACCAGCACGCAGTCCCGTTCCGTTTCTTCGAGCCGGGCGATCAGCGCCTCGGCCCGGCGGACGCCCTCCTCCTTCGGCTGGCGCCCGCCGCCGAACAGACTTTGCAGCCAGGCCATCAGCCGCCAGAGCCAGAGCGGGAGCAGGCGCGCCGTATCCCTGAAGGCGCGCGCG
>JAFUUR010000243.1 GCA_017477695.1 Oscillospiraceae bacterium
ACACAAAAAAGCCTGAGCGGACGATATCGTCCGCTCAGGCTTTTTCTTTACTGTCTTCACCGCTTCTCCCGTCTGCGCAGGAAAAATACCGGGATCGCCGTCAGCAGCAGCACCGCGCCGGCCGCGAGGAAGATGCCCGGCGTGGGCACTGTTTTGACCTGGCCGAGTTCAAAATAAGTGCTGTCCCCGCCCCGGATGACCGCAGCGCCGATCCACGGCCCGATGACCATCGGCAAAAGCACGGCGAAGATCATACGGATGCCCTGGAAGTGCCCGACCTTCCCCTCCGGCGTCCAGTCGCGGATGTTGGCGCTGAGTGCGGCGGAGAGCATCATGTACCCGCTCATCATCACGATCCCCGCCGCGATCACACCGCCGCCGCTGCGCACGAAGAACATGCCCGTCAGCCCGATCAGCATGATGAACGCGGCAGGCACGGCAAAGCGCAGCTTGCCCACCCGGTCGATGAACCGCCCGGAGACGACGCTCACGACCGAGGCTGTGAGCAGCACCACGCCCAGAATGAGCGCGTAGTCCGTGATGCCGAGATAATTCTGGATGTAGATGATGAGATACGGGAAAAAGACCTGCACCGCCACGGAGAACAGGCAGAAGGCCGCGAAGGAGAGATAGAGCTCTCCGTTTTCCCGGATCACCGAAGGCCGCAGTCCGTAGAGCAGCTCGCGCACGCCCTCGCCTTCGCGCGGCCGAAGCGCCGGCGGCTCGCGTACGAGAAAGCACGCGATCAGTCCGACGGCCGTAACGGAAGCGCCGAAGATGCTGAAGAAGGCGCGCCATCTCCCCTGCTGCGTCAGGCCGTCGAACAGGCCGAAAATGATCAGCATGGAAATCAGCGGCAGGATGGCGAGCACGCTCTCCGCACGCCCGCGATTTTCCGGTGTGGTGATATCGGTCACGTAAGCGTTGAAGGCCGCGTCGTTCGCCGTGCTGCCGAAAAAGGTCATCACGCAGTCGAGCACGACCACCATCGCAGCGGCGGCCGCTGCGGCGTTTGCCCCGGGGAAGAGCCGCGCGGCGTTCTCCGGCGTGATATAGCCGAAGGCCGCTGTGGAAAAGCCCCAGAGGATATAACCCAGCGCAATGAAGATCTTGCGCCGTCCCAGCCGGTCGGACAGGGCGCCCATCAGCAGCGTCGTGACCGTGGCCGCCGCGGCGGACCAACCGACCATGGCCGCGATATAACCGGGATCGGTGGATATGGTGTTATACAGGAAGACGTTGAAATACATGTTCTCGATGGTCCAGGCGAACTGACCGAAGAGCCCGACCAGGATCAGCGTGAACCACGCTCTCGCCCCCAGCTTTTTCTCCATCTCCGTCTTCCCTCCTCTATTCCGTGAGGCCCGCCGCGATGTGCAGGATCACCTCGACCGCGAGATCCATACGCTCCGCCGTGATGTGCTCGTACGGGCCGTGGAAGCCGTCGCCGCCGGTGCCGATGTTCGGGCAGGGCAGGCCGCGAAACGTAAGCTGCGCTCCATCCGTCCCGCCGCGGATGGGCACCTCGCGCGGCGTGAGCCCCGCCCTGCGGATCGCCTCGCGCGCGAGCTCCACGATATCCATCCTGTCGCGCAGCCGCTCCGCCATATTGCGGTACTGCTGCCGGATGCTCAGCGCCGCCGTCCCCGCGCCGTAGCGCGCGTTGATCTCCTCCTCTATCCGCCGGAGCAACGCGAGCCTTGCCTCGAAGGCCGCCGCGTCATGATCGCGCACGATATAATCAAGCGACGCCCTCTCCACGTTTCCGCTCATCTCCGTAAGATGGAAGAAGCCCTCGCGCCCCTCGGTATGCGCGGGCGTTTCGCGCGCGGGGAGCATGGCGTTGATCTCCATGGCCACAAGACCCGCGTTGATCATTTTATCCTTGGCGCTGCCGGGATGGACGTTGAAGCCCCGGATCTCCCAATGGGCCGCAGCCGCGTTGAAGGTCTCGTAATTGATCTCGCTGAGTTCCCCGCCGTCCACCGTGTAGGCGAAGTCGGCGCCCAGGCGCTCCAGATCCAGCAGGGCCGCGCCGTGGCCGATTTCCTCGTCCGGGGTGAAGCAGACGGCGATGCGCCCGTGCGGCAGCCCCTCGGCAAGCAGGCGCTCGCACGCGGTCAGGATCTCCGCCACGCCCGCCTTGTCGTCCGCGCCGAGCACGCTCGTCCCGTCGGTGGTGATGAGCGTCTGCCCCTTCCACCGGGTAAGCGCGGGAAACTGCGCGGGTGAAAGCACGCGCCCGCTGTCGCCGAGCGGCACCTCGCCTCCGTCGTAATCCGGGTGGAGCTGCGGCCGCACGTTCCCGCCGTTGAAGTCGGGGACCGTGTCGATGTGGGCGATCAGCCCCAGGCGCGGCTTTTCCCCGCAGCCGGGCGTCGCAGGCAGCGCCCCGTAGACGTAGGCGTGCGCGTCCTCATATACCTCCGCAAAGCCTAGCTGGCGCATCTCTTCAGCGAGCAGCCTGCTCAGGTCGAACTGGCGCTGTGTGCTCGGCGTCTGTTCGCGGCCCTCCTCGCTCGCGGTGTGGATCCGCGCGTAGCGGATCAGTCTTTCATAAGCTCTCATACCCGTCCCTCACTTATAGATCTCTGCATATACGAACAGCCTCCCCTTGCGCGAAGCGCCGCCCGTGCCGGTCACCTTGCCTTTTCCCGCGCCGCGCAGGGAGACGATATCCCCCTCGTGCACGGCGGCGTCCGTTTTCAGCGTCTCCTCATAGTTCAAGCTCACGCCGCCCGCGGCGATCTTCCGGGCCGCCTCAGTGCGCGAGAGGTTGAACATGCCGGCGACGACCGCGTCCAGCCGCGGGCTCTGCACGGAAAAGCTTTTCTCCTTCACCTGCCGCTGCGGCGGCGGGACTTCCGCCAGAGCGATGGGCTCCGCCTTCACGCCCCAGCGGCCGACCTTGTCGAGGCTCAGCAGGTGCCTCTGCACGCTCGGCAGACAGAAGACCCAGGCG
>JAFUUR010000004.1 GCA_017477695.1 Oscillospiraceae bacterium
CATGCTCGGGCGGGCGCACGACCGGGTCCTTGATCTTGGGCAGTTCGGGCTCCGGCGGGTCCTTGACGCGCTTCTTCATCGCGAGCGACACGAAAAACAGCGCCAGCATGATGCTCAGCACGCTCATCTCCTGCATGCCGTCGGCGAAGGTCACGGGCGCGGCGGTGTTCTGCAGGGCCTGCAGATCCTCCACGAAGACGTGGTACAGGAAGGGCAGGAGGAACAGCGGCACCAGCAGCCATTTCGTGCGGATGAGGTTGAAGACCGTGCCGCAGTAGACCACGGCGATCAGCACGTAGAGCAGGACGCAGAGCACGGTGTGGAGGGTACTGTCGAAGGTGAAGGCCTTGATCACGAAGAAGGCGACGCCCGCGAGCAGCGGCAGGGCCGTGCTCCAGAGCGCGACGCGCCCCAGCAGCAGGAGCAGCACGATGAACAGCAGCGCGCTCGCCACCGGCAGGGCGATCTGCGTGATGAGGAAGGTACGGTCGGTCCACAGGCCCCAGCAGCCGATCAGCCGGAACACGATGGACAGGCTCAGCAGGATCACCGCGGCCTCGACGCCGAAGCTGTCGCGCTCGGTATAAAAACGGATCTTCGGTTTGCTTTGCATAAGAACACCGCCTTTTCTGGTGGATATCGACTTATTATAGCACAGCCCCCCGCGCGCGCGCAAGGGGAGCGGCTTTCAAGACCCATTTCTTTGTGTGCGGCAAAGAAACGGTTCTTGGACTCCAAAGAAACCGCTTGGGTGCGGCCGGGGAACCTCGGCGCTTCGGCAGGTCGCCGCCAACCGTAGAAGGAATGGCCTGTACCTTTTGGCTTTCGGGCTTGCGCTTCGCGGGCCCTACCTCGCCGCAGGCGTAAGCTTTCCGCCGGTACCCGCGCGGCGGCTCGCAGGGTGCGGAACCGGAACTGCAGAGCCGCTTACCGGGCAGGCAGCCTGGATCCGGTAGTGGCTTCCGGCAGCGGTACAGGCTTCGGACAAGCACGAGGGGCCTTGGGGACACTTCCCCAAGGGCCGTTTCTCTTTTTGTCCACTTTCTCTTTGGGCAAGCAAAGAGAAAATGGACTTGTGCAGCTCATGGGACACACGGGTGGAAGATGGTGCTGCGTCCGCAACTCCCTTCGTCAGCACGCCTCGTCCATCAAAACGCCAAAACCCCGGGGGCGCAGTTCCCTGCGCCCCCGGGGCTTTCTATCCAAGGTATCAAATCCCGCGCCTCACTCCACGCGCGCCTTGACGACGGCCTTGCGCACCGGGGCGCTCACGCCGCCGATCCTGCGGCCGGGCGCGTGCGCGTCCTGCGGGAAGAGGATGAGGAAGCGCCCCTCGTCCAGCAGCAGGTCCGTGACCGGCCCGCGGTAGAACCAGATGTCCCGCTCCGGGTCGGCGGAGAGCTCCTCGCGCATCTCGTCGCGCGCGCCGACGCCGACGTTCTCCGCGCCGGACAGCACGCACTGGATGTCGACGTAGCGCGCGTGCGCCTCCGGCTCGTCGTTCTCGCGCGTGTCGTAGCGCTCGATGTTGACGAACAGCTCGTCCCCCTCCAGGGAGATCCGCCCGTCCGGCAGCGCGGCGAGATCCGCCGTGGCCAAAAATTCCAGCCCCCGCACGATGCGCGGCGGCAGCGTGCGGTAGGCGTCGCGGTATTGCAGCTTATCGTAGATCATGCCGTTCCTCCTTCCGCGCCCTCAGGCGACGCCCACGGTCAGCAGGAGGTTGGCGTAGGTGCGCTTCTCGCCCGTGGAGATCGCCAGGCGCACCGCCGGCTCGCAGCAGGCGTCGTAGAAGGCGTAGCGGTCGAGCGGCTCGAGCGCGAGGTCGGGCAGCATCGCGGCGAACTCCGCGAAGATGGGCGGCGTGGAGCCGTCCTCCGGCTGCATGACCTCCGCCTTCTCGAAATTGCACACGCTCTGCAGCGCGGCCAGCACGTCGGTCACGGTGGGCAGGCCGGGGCTCACGCCGAGGTAGACGAGGTCGGCGTCCCCGGTGCGGGCCTCGAGCGGATAGTTCCCGTCCGCGATCAGCACCTTGTCCCCGTGGCCGCACAGCGCCAGCGAGGCCACGATCTCCGGATGGATGAGATTTCCTTTCAGCATGACGAACACCTCATTTCTCGTTTTCCCGCAGCTTGCCGAGCGCGCCGCCGGGGTGGCAGCGGACGTACTGCTCCGGGGTCCAGTTCTTCTCCGCCTGCAGCGCAGCCGACAGCGCCTGCAGCGCCAGCAGCTCCGCGAGGACGGAATTGCGCGGCGCGCGGTTCAGCGGGCCGCCCTCCCGGCCGACGCCCGCGAACAGAAACGCGTCGCAGCTGCGCGCGAGCCAGCTCTCCGCGTTCCCGGAGACGCCGATCACGCTGCAGCCGTTGTTCTTCACGGCGAGCACCGTCGCCTTGAGCTCGGCGGTCTCGCCCGAGTTGGAGATGGCGATGACGACGTCGCCCGCCTGGAGCTGCCCGCAGGAGCCGTGGACGGCCTCCGTCCCGTGCAGGTAATAGGCGGGGTTTCCGGTCGAGGACAGGAGGGAGGCGGCGTAGGTGGCGACGTGGCTGCACTTGCCGATCCCGGTGACGTGCAGGCGGCCGCCGCGCGCCTGGGCGGCGGTGATCAGCTCCAGCGCCGGGAGGTACTCCTCCGGGCTGCGCGCGCGCAGGAAGCGGCCGAGCTCCTCCTCAGCGGAGGCGTAGAAGGCCGACAGCGCGCGAAGGCTTTCTTCTTTCATGGTTCATTCTCCTTTCAGCGCGTCCAGCATAGCCGGGTCGAAGCCCCGGAAGCCGCGCTCGCGCATGAGCGCCTGGACCTCCTCCACGGTGGGGATGCTGGGCATGGCGCCCATGCGGGAAACGGTGATCCCCGCGGCGAAGCTCGCGAAGGCGAGCGCGTCCTTCTGGGTCAGCCCCGCCGTGACGCCGGTGCAGAAGGCGGCCACGAAGGAGTCGCCCGCGGCGGTGGTGTCCGCGACGTGGGGCATGGCGACGCGCTCCTGCCGGAGCGTGCCGGAGGCGTTGGCGATGAGCGAGCCGTTCTCCCCCAGGGTGACGAGCAGGTTCTGCACGCCCCGGCTGAGGAAGTACGCGGTGACGGCGGCGAGATCCGCCTCGTCCGCGCCGTGCTCCGTGCCGATCGGATGGCCGGAGAGCGCGGCGGCCTCGTGCTCGTTGGGCGAGAGGTAGGTGACGCAGGCGAGCAGCTCCTCGGACAGGGGCGCCGCCGGCGCGGGGTTCAGCATGACCGGGACGCCGGCCTCGTGCGCCCAGCGCGCGGCCGCCTCGGTGACGGCCATGGGCAGCTCGAGCTGCAGCAGCAGCATGTCGTAGCGCCCGATCTCCTCCCGCAGCCAGGCGATCTCCTCCACGGTGAGGGTGTGGTTGGCGCCGGGGCAGACGGTGATGCGGTTGCGCGCGTCGTGCTCGGTGACCTCGAGCGTGATGTGCCCCACGCCGGAGGACTCCTCCGGGTCCACGCTCACGTGCGACACGTCCACCCCCGCCTGCGCGGCGGTGCCGGTGAGGAGCCTGCCGAAGGCGTCGTCCCCGACGCGGCCGACCATCGTGACCTGCGCGCCGAGGCGCGCGCACTGGACGGCCTGGTTGGCGCCCTTGCCGCCGGGCGCGGTCGTGAAGCGCAGGCCCACGACGGTCTCCCCCTCCCGCGGCGCGCGCCGCGTGGCCGCGATGAGATCCATCATGAAGCTGCCCACGACCAGGATGTTGGGTCTTCTCAGCATCGGTCGGCCCCCTCTCTCACGCGCCCCAGTCCAGGCCGAGCTGGCCCTTCAGGTACTGGGTGAGGCGGTACATCTGCTCGATCTCGAGCTGGCGGTTGCGGGTGAAGTCCGCCGGGTTTTTGGACCGGGTCTGGATGCCCATGTGCAGGCCCTCCAGCCCGAGGTAGTATTTCGCGTTCACGGGGTAGTTCTGGCACTCGGCCACCGAGAAGAAGCCGAGGATATCCTGCACCCGCTCGGCCATCGCCGGATCCTCCGCGAAGTGGCGGCAGAGCCAGACGTACAGCTCCGGGTGGAAGTTGCACATGACGCCCGAGAAGCCGGCCGCGCCGAAGCGCAGCGTCTCGAGCAGGGTGGCGGAGTTTGCGTTGAAGAGCTTCATGCTCGTGCCCTGCATGGCCTCGAGCTTGGCCTTCATCTGCTGCGCGTCGCAGCAGGTGTCCTTCAAAAAGCCGAAGATGCCCCAGGACGCGATCTCCCGGATGACCTCCGGCGTGAGCAGGCGCTTATAGGGGTAGGGGCACTCGTAGAAGCCGTAGCGCGTCCCGTCCGGCAGGGCGCGCACGGCGGTCTCCAGATTGCGCAGGAACACCGCGTCGGACTCGTCCGGCCCCGCCAGGCGGTTGGAGATGAACACGTACGCGTCCACGCCGACGTCCACGTAGCGCTTGGCCTCCTCGATCTGATCCTCCAGCCGGTCGGCCGTGTGGCCGGAGGCGATGAGCTCCAGTCCGGCGGGCAGGTGCCCGCGAATGAATTGGAGCAGACTGAGCTTCTCCTCCGGCGAGAGGAAGAAGATCTCGCTGGACTGGCAGATCGCGAACACGCCCGTGACGCCCCGCTGCGCGTACCAGTCGAGCAGCTCCTCCACGGCGCCGTAGTCGATCTTATTGTCGTCCGTGAAGGGTGTGATCATCGTCGGCCATACGCCGTTTGCGATCACCTTTTCCATCGTACACCTCATCTTTCCCGCGCGGCGGGAGACGGCCCTCGCCGCCTCCCGCCGCCGTTTCGTTTTTTTATCCTTCTCCGCGCTCCTTCATGATGCGGATGACCTCATCCAGATCCTCCTGGGTGTCCACGCTCAGCGCGTTGTAG
Source organism: Oscillospiraceae bacterium (assembly GCA_017477695.1). Taxonomy (GTDB): domain Bacteria; phylum Bacillota; class Clostridia; order Oscillospirales; family Oscillospiraceae; genus Limivicinus. Next base: position 4,829 of record JAFUUR010000004.1, read on the forward strand.
CCGAACTTCGTCGGCACCACCTTGATCCGGTAGCCGTTCTCCATCACCTTGAGCTGCTCCAGGGACTCCGCCGTGGACAGCGGCGTCTGCGGCAGGGTGACGTACTTCATCAGAAAGTCCCGCGTGTAGGCGTAGATGCCGATGTGCTCGTACACGGCGAGGCCCTCGGCCTTGCGCGGATACGGGATCAGCGAGCGGGAGAACATCATGGCGTAGCCCTCCCGGTCGAAGACGACCTTCACCACGTTGGGGTTGTGGTACAGCGCCTCCGGGATCTGATAGCAGCCGGTGGCCATGACGAGGGACGGGTCGCTGATCAGCGCCTCGGTGATCTCGTCGATGATCTCCGGCATGATCAGGGGCTCGTCGCCCTGGATGTTGATGACGTTGTCGCACTCGTACCGCCGGGCGACCTCCGCGATCCGGTCGCTGCCGGTGGGGTGGTCCTTCGCGGTGAGCATGGCCTTCCCGCCGAAGGCCTCCACCGCCGCGACGATGCGCTCGTCGTCGGTGGCGACGATGAGCTCGTCGATGCGCTTGGCCCTGCTGGCCCGCTCGTACACGTGCTGGATCATGGGTTTGCCGAGGATGTCCTTCAGCGGCTTGCCCGGAAGCCGGGAGGAGCCGTATCTGGCCGGGATGATGCCGATCGTTTTCATAGCGCGCTCTCCTTCCTTAGCGTCTCGCCCATTGGCGGACGGCGTTCATATCCAGCGGGCGGATCTCCCGCACCAGGGCGTCGCGCATGGCCTTGCCCTGCTCGCTCTGCTGCGGATAGCTCACGAAGTCCAGCTCGATGCCGAGCTCGCTGCACACGTGCAGGGCGAAGATGGGCCACAGCACGCCGATGTCCCCGATGACGGGCAGGCTGGTCTCCATGCGCGAGAAGGCCGACATCTCCATCCGGAAGGGGATCTTGGTCAGCTTGGTCTTGGGCAGGCCGTCGTCGATGGCCTTCTGCACGTCGCCGCTGTGCTTGTCCAGATCCCAGGCCTTTTTCAGGTTCTCGTCCAGGTCGAAGCGGATGAGGGTGCGGTCCTTGAGGCTGTAGGTCTTATAGCCGTTCCAGTGCGCCCAGATGCCGTGGCCCGTATAGGTCTCGAAGGGCCCGTCGTGGATCTCCTGCGTCAGCGCCACGGCGGACTCGATGATGACGTCCGCGCTGCCCATCATGTCGGCGATGCGGCTGCAGCGCTCCGCGATGGAGATGCTGTCCGCCAGCGAGATGCCGACGTGCCCGCCGCCGATGAGCTGCGGGATGCTGACCAGCACCGGCAGCCCCTTGCGGGCGCCCGCGCCGAGCATGGTGCGCTTATCGCAGCCCTGGCCGGCCACGAACTCGAAGGGCAGGCCCTTGCTCCTGGCGATGTCGCCGATCTCGCCCGCGATGGTCTCCGTGCGCAGGCCCATGGGATAGGCCATGTTGCCGGCGGCCTTGATGATGACCTTGCCCTCGCACGCGCGGCATTTTTCCACCAGCGCCTCGTCGACGAGCATCTCCCGCCGCAGCGCGGCCCAGTCCTCGTCCGTCAGCTCCGTGAGCTCGAAGATGTTGCCGCGGGGCATCTTGTCCATATCCAGGAACTCCGGCCCGATGAGGTCCGCGTCGATGCGCTTGACGCGGTCCAGCACGCCGCCCATCTCGTGCGACACGACGGCCGAGCTCGTGGTGACGCCGTCGATGACGCCCTTGTCCATCAGCTCCGCGATCAGCGTCGTGACGCCCTCGTGGATATTGGGGCCGGACCCGGTGGCGACGACCACCTTCCCGCCCTTTTTCTTGGCCTCGGTGACGGCCGCCACGGCCTTGTCCAGAAATTCCCTGGACTCGGCCGGCAGCTCCCGGTAGAGTGTTTCAATGAATGCACGATCGATCATGATCGATTTCCACCCGCTTTCTTTTCTCTTGATATCATGCTTGGTATGCTTGGTTTTTCGCAATATGGCCCGCCGCGCTCACATCAGCAGCTGCGGCAGGAAGGTGATGATCCCCGGCACGTAGGTCAGCACCAGCAGCAGGGCCAGCAGCACGAGGACCATCGGCAGGATCTCCTTGGCGACCTGCGCGAAGGGCGTGCCGGAGATGCCGGAGGTGACGAACAGCGTGAAGCCGAAGGGCGGCGTGATGAGCCCGATCATCATGTTGAGGCACACGATCACGCCGAAATGTACCATGTCCAGCCCCAGGGCCTTCGCCATGGGCAGGATCATCGGCAGGAACACGTACTGCAGCACCGCCGTGTCCAGGAACATGCCCAGGATCAGGAACAGGATGTTGATGAGCAGCAGGAACACGTAGGGGCTGTTCGTGATGCTCGCGAAGAAGCCGGACACCATCGCCGGGATGTTCTCGCGCGCCACGATGTAGGAGAACACCGCCGCGGAGCCCGTGAGGATGGTGATCTGGCCGCTGGCGATCACGGTGTCCCAGATCGTTTTCAGCAGCGCCTTCGCGCCCATGGTGCGGTAGTAGAGCAGGGAGATGAGCAGCGCGTACAGCGCGGCGACGGCGCCCGCCTCCGTGGGCGTCATCACGCCGGTGTAGATGCCGACCAGCAGGATGACCGGCGTGAACAGCGCCGGCAGGGCCTTGAGCGTCGTGGCCCAGAACTGCCTGCCGCCGAAGCGCTTGCCGGGGGGATAGTTGCGCTTTTTCGAGATGAACGACACGTACAGCCCCAGCACGACCGCGATCAGGATCCCGGGGATCATGCCGCCCAGGAAGAGCTGGCCCACCGAGGTGCCGGACAGCATCGCGTAGATGACGAAGGGGATGCTCGGCGGGAAGATGGGCCCGATGGTCGCCGAGGCGGCGGTGATGGCGCAGCTGAAGGGCAGGTCGTAGCCGTCCTTGCGCATCGCCTCGATCTCCATCTTGCCGATGCCGGCGGCGTCCGCGATGGCGGAGCCGGTCATGCCGGAGAAGATCAGCGAGATGACGATGTTCACGTGCGCGAGCGCGCCCTTGCGGTTGCCGACGACGGCCTTGGAGAAATCGAACATCGCGTCGGTGACGCTGCCGCTGTTCATCACGTTCGCCGTGAAGATGAACAGGGGGATCGCCATGAGCACGTAGCCCGTGTAGAGGCTGCCCATGGTCTGGGACAGGACGATGCCGAGGTCGGCGCCGGTGTAGAGCAGGTAGTAGGCGCCGGCGGCAAGCATGCCGTAGGTGACCGGGATGTTGAGCGCGAAGGTCACCAGCAGCATGAGGATGGGGATCCAGGTCGAAAAGCTCATGACCGCCCCTCCTCTCCCGCGCCGTCCGCGTCGGACAGGCTGTGGATCTGCGCCTCGAAGGCGGCCTGCGCCTGCTCGACCTCGCGCCTGTGCGCCTCCTTCGCCTCCGCCTCCCGCTGCAGCAGCACCGCCGTGGGCGTGCGCAGCGTGAGGATGTCCACGACCGTGTCGCGGATCATGTACAGCACGGCGAACACCAGGAACACGAGGAAGGGCGCGTATAACACCTCAAAGGAGACCTTGAGGACAGCAGTCTTTTTGATGGAGATAAAATCCAGATACTCGGCCGTCGGCCGGATGAGCAGAAGGAACGCGATGCAGATCAGCACGTTCCCCGCCAGGTTCAGCACGGCGCGCCCCTTCGGCCCGAACTTGTCGTACAGCAGCGCGAAGGAGACGTGCTCCCTGTGGTTGGAGGCGTAGATCGCCCCCAGGCACGTGGTCCATAGGAAACAGATGACCGTATAGTCGTAGGTGAATTCGAACTGGTGCTTCAGGATATACCGGGAGAAGATCTGCAGGCAGAACGCGCTGAACATGATCGCGAACGCCACGCCCGGCACGAAGACCGCGACGAGCCTCTCGAAGGTCCCCCAGATCTTTTTGATTTTTTCCACTTCATGCACTCCCCTCTGGAAAAATCGTACGGAAAGGGGCCGCGGGAAGGGGCGCTCCCCTTCCCGCAGACTGTCTGCGACAGCCTGCGGCGCGGATCCGCGCGCCGCGCGCCGGACCCGCCCGGACGGAGCGTGAAGAGGGGAGGCTCCTCCCCTCTTCACGCTCTCCCCATGCGTATCGCAGCCTGCCTCTCCGGGGTCGGCGGCAGGCGGCGGGAAGGGATCTCGGATCCCTTCCCGCTCATTTCAGGGTGTTGCCGTGGAGATCAGCCGAGGGCCTGGATCTTCTCGTAGAGATCCATATCCCAATCCTTGGTGAATTCCTTGTCGGCCAGGTAGTAGTTCAGGACCTGCTCCTTGAACGCGGCCACGTCGGGGTAGCCGACCTTCAGCCCTTCGGACTCGAAGAACTCGATGAGGGAATTCTCCTTCTCAAGGATGAGGTTGTTGTTGTACTCAACGCCCTCCTCGAAGGCCTGCAGCAGGTAGCCCTGCAGCTCCTCGCCCATCTCTTCCCACAGCTCCTCGTTGATGCAGGGCCACAGGGCGCCGATCTGGTGGTTGGTGATGGAGATGGAACCGGTCACCTCGTAGAACTTGCCCTCCTCGGTGGAGGTCAGGGGGTTGTCCTGTCCGTCGACGACGCCGGTGGACAGCGCCGTGTACAGCTCGCTGAACGCCACGGGCACGGGATCGGCGCCCAGGGCCTTGCCGAGCATGAGCCACGCCTCGGAGTTGGGCATGCGCAGCTTGACGCCCTTGAGGTCAGCCGGGGTCATGACCGGCTCGCTGCTGCGCAGGTTGATGCAGCGGGAACCGATGTAGTAGCAGCACAGGCAGCGCACGCCGACTTCCTCGGCGACCTGCTCGAAGAACTCCTGACCGATCTCGCCGTTCATGACGGCGTTCATGTGGTCAAGGTCGGTGAACATGTAGCCTGCGGAGAACATGCTGGCGCTGGGCATGTAGGTGGCGAGCCACGAGCCGTCGGTGTAGCACATGGAGGCGTTGCCCTTGATGGTGGCGGGCAGCTCGTCATCCTGGCTGAACAGGGAGCTGGAATCGAAGACCTCCAGCTTCAGGCGGCCGCCGGAGAGCTCCTCCAGACGGGGCACGACGTACTCCACCAGCACGCGGGTGTGGGCCTCCTCCGGGACGGAAGCGGTCGTAAAGGTGAGCACGTAGGACTTCTCTTCGGCAGGCGCGGGGGCTTCCGCCTCTGCGGGGGCCGGTTCGGTCTTGTCTTCGGCGGGTGCGGGAGCCGCAGCCTGCTGGGACTGCCCGCAGGCGCACAGCGCGAACACCATGACAAGCGCCAGAACGAATGCCAATAGTTTTTTCATGTTTCATCCTCCTAACTTGATATCTGCTTGGTC
>JAFUUR010000244.1 GCA_017477695.1 Oscillospiraceae bacterium
GGCCGCGTCGTTTTCGCTTGACGCGGCCCGCGCCGTTCATTATAATAATATGTCGTCAGATACGCGAGCTTCCCATATTTCAGATACAGGAGATGGATACGATGCCGACCACCTGGAACCGTTCCCCCGAGGAATTCCACAAAATATACGTCGCCAACACCGACGCGTTCTACCGCATCGGCAGCACGAGCCTCGCCCCCGAGCTGGACTCGTTCATGACCAAGTGCGCCCTCGCGCTGTGGAGCCGCGCCGGCAGCATCGGCGAGCGCCACGTCGCCATGGCCAACCAGATCTATTCCCGCAGCCAGCCGCAGCCGAAGTGGCTGCTCTGGAACCTCACCAGCTCCGCCTGCGAGGAGGACATGTTCCTGCCCCCCGTGTTCTTCTGGAACCTCGCCGAGAGCGACGCCAAGTGCGGCACCGAGACCTCGCGCACCTTCATCCGCATGCTGACCAATATCCTGCTCTACCTCGCCGCCGTGGATGACGACGTCACCTACGCCGAGGCGGAATTCATCACCGAGTGCGGCGACCGGCTCACCGCCATCTGCGACACGACCGGCGTCAAGAAGACCCGCTCCGGCCTCAACCCGCTCGACTTCGTCACCAGCGGGGAGCCGAGCTTCCAGGACGAGCACAAGCCCATGACGCAGACCTCCGGCGGCGGCGAGAAGCAGGAGCAGGCCGACGCCGCCCAGGCCGAGGCCGAGAAGCCCGACTTCGACACGCTCATGGAGCAGCTCGACGAGCTCGTCGGCCTGGAGGAGGTCAAGAAGGATATCAAGAACCTCATGAACCTCGTCAAGGTGCGCAAGCTGCGCGAGCAGAACGACCTGCCCGTGCCGCCCATGTCGCTGCACCTGGTGTTCATGGGCAACCCCGGCACCGGCAAGACCACCGTCGCCCGCCTCATGAGCGGCCTCTACGCCGCCATCGGCGTGCTGAGCAAGGGCCAGCTCGTGGAGGTCGACCGCTCCGGCCTCGTCGCGGGCTACGTCGGGCAGACCGCGCTCAAGACCCAGGAGGTCATCAAGTCCGCCCTCGGCGGCGTGCTGTTCATCGACGAGGCCTACTCCCTCTCCTCCGGCGGCGAGAACGACTTCGGCCGCGAGGCCATCGAGACCATCCTCAAGGCCATGGAGGACCATCGCGACGATCTAATCGTCATCGTCGCGGGCTACACCGGGCCGATGGAGCAGTTCCTCGGCTCCAACCCCGGGCTGGAGTCGCGCTTCAATAAATACTTCTTCTTCCCCGACTATAACGGCGAGCAGCTCATGGCCATCTTCCGCTCCCAGTGCAAGAAGAACGGCTACGCCCTCACCGAAGAGGCCGAGAAGGCCGCCGTGGAATTCTTCACGCAGCTCTACGAAGAGCGCAGCGAGAACTTCGGCAACGGGCGCGACGTGCGCAACTGCTTCGAGGATATGATCGTGCGCCAGTCCAACCGCGTCGCCGCGATGGACGCGCCCACCAAGGAGGATCTGATGGCCGTCCTGCCCGAGGATCTGACCGACCCGGAGGAGGACGGGGAAGCCGCCCCCGCCGAGCCGGAGGAATAAAGCCGACCGGCGCACACCCCAGCGCCCCGCGCCCGGATGGGCACGGGGCGCCGTTCGTTTCCGCGGGGGCGAACGCCGCCCTTGCAAAGCCTCGCGCGATGCGTTAGAATATACGAACGAGAAAAGTTGAGCAGATCCATTTTTTATAAACGGCAAGTAACGAACAAGGAGAGAAAAAGAATGAATCAGAACCTGCGCAAACGGCTGTTGAGCCTCCTTCTGGTCCTGACGATGCTGGCCTCCATGGTCCCCGCGGCGTTCGCCGCCGAGGTCACGGACGACGCGGAGCAGGTCGACTATGAGGAGACCGTGCAGCTCGAAGACCCCGCGGACGAGGCCGACCCGGCCGATGAGGCCGATCCGGTCGACGAGACCGACCCGGCCGATGAGGCCGATCCGGTCGACGAGACCGACCCGGCTGACGAGACCGATCCGGCCGACGAGACCGATCCCGCCGACGAGACCGATCCGGCTGACGAGACCGATCCCGCGGAGGAGCCCGAGGAAGAGGAAGACGCCGAGGAGGAGGACGAGCAGGAAGCCGCCCTTCCCTATGGCTTCAAGGGCATGCCCGAGGGCTATGAGCTGTCCGACGGGGAGCTCGCGAAGAAGCAGGCTCTGGCCGACCGCGGCGTCGCCGCCGCGCTGGAGCGGCTCACGCCCGGCAAGGATTATATCGAGGGCGAGGTCTTCTTCCGGACCGAGAGCGAGGAATACGCGGCCATGGTGGCCGAGGCCTACAGCGCGCAGCTCAAGACCTGCCGTTACGGCGTGGCCGTGCTGCGCTTGACGACGGCGACGACCCTCGAGGCCGTGACCGCCGCGGCGGATATGAGCCTGCCGCTGCCCGCCGTCGAGGCCAACCAGCTCGTCGCGCCGGAGCCCGACTACGCCGAGGCTCCCATGCGGATCGGCTCCGGCATGGATACCATGAGCGGCGAGGCGGTCAACACCCGCGAGAGCTGGGAGAGCTGGTACGAGAACGCCGACGATCCCGACCCCTATCTGCGCGACCCGATGATGGACGGCTACCAGTACCAGCACGACATGGTCCACACCTACGAGGCCTGGGCCGTCACCAGGGGCGCCGGCGTCAAGGTCGCGGTCATCGACACCGGCGTCGATCCCTCCCACGAGGATATCCCCTCCACCGTACCGTCCGGCTGGGTCCGGAGCGGCACGGGCGGCGACCACGGCACGCACGTGGCCGGCATCATCGCGGCCCGTATGGACAACGGCAAGGGCGGCGCGGGCATCGCGCCCGAAGCGGAGATCCTGTCCCTGTATACGGATCTCTCCCTCGCCGACCTTATCGCGGCCACCCTTTGCGCCGCACAGTCCGGCGCCGACGTGATCAACATGAGCCTGACCGGCGAAGTCTACTCGCAGGAATGGGAAGCCGCGACCAGAGAGGCGATCAACGATTACGGTGCGACCGTCGTCGCCGCCATGGGCAACACCGGCGCCAATGTCCGCACCTACCCGGTCAGCTTCGATATCCCGGGTCTGATCGCGGTCGGCTCCGTGAACGAGGCCGGGGCGCGCTCCCCCTTCTCCACCTACGGCTCCTGGCAGGACGTGGCCGCTCCCGGCTCGGCCATCATGTCCTCGGTCCCCGGCAACGGCTATGAGCTCAAGAGCGGCACCTCCATGGCGGCGCCCGTGGTCAGCGGCGTCTGCGCGCTGTATATCTCCATGAACCCCGGCGCCTCGCCCGTCCAGGTCGAGCAGGCCGTCAAGGCCGCCACGACCAACGGCGTCGTCGACGCGGCCAAGCTCTTCTCCATCGACAAGACCGCCCCCACCATCCAGATCGACGACACGACCTACGGCAGCGGCAGCCTTGCGCTCGTCGGCGTCGCCGGGGACGATATCGTCTACACCCTCAACGGCAAGACGCCCGCCGTGAAAAAAGGCGTCGTCACCGTCGGCACGAAGTATACCGGCCCCCTCCTTCTGACGAAGGAAAACGGCTTCACCGTCGGCAAGAAGGTGACCGTCAAGGCCGTCCGCATCAGCGGGCTCGGGATCAAGAGCAAGGTCGCCTCCAAGACCTTCACCGTGGGCTACCCGGCGCCGACGGAGGTCTCGGTCGTAAACAGTCCGTATTATCTCCTGGCCGGAAAGTCCGCCTCGCTGAAGGCCGCCGTCGCGCCCGAAGGGGCGAAGCAGACGGTCACGTGGAGCCTGGACGACGCGCCGGCAGGCGTCACGATCAATCCCAAGACGGGCGTGCTGAAAACGACGGCCGGCGTCTCCGCCGCGATCACCGTCCGCGCGACCTCCGCGGTCGACCCGGAGCGGTCCGGCGTCGCCTCGATCCTCGTCTGCCCGGCCGACCCGGTCGCGAAGCTCCGGCTCGGCGCGAGCAGCATGGTGTTCGCCCTCAGACAGGCGGGCGAATACGTCTGCCTCAGCGGCTCCCCGACCATCTCGGTCACGCCGTACGATAAGGACGGCAACGTCCTGACGGACTGGCCCCTCACCGACGCTTCCTATACCTTTACCAGCAGCAACACGAAGGTCGCCGTCGTGGACGCGGACGGCAGCGTGACGCCCGTCGGCAAGGGCAAGGCCACCATCACGGTCACGGCGCCGGACGGCTCCAAGGTCAAGGCAAAGTGCGCCGTTGAGGTCAGGCAGCTCGTGACGCAGATCGACGTCAAAGGCCTCGCCTTCGTGGCCCCGGGCAAGAGCGCGGCGTACAAGGCCGCCGTCAAGCCCGCGAACGCCAACAGCAAGGGCGTCGTCTGGTCGGTCAGCGAGAACGAGCACGGCGTCACCATCAACGCGAAGACCGGCAAGCTGAAGGTCCCGAAGGGCACGCCCGCCGCGAGCGTGATCGTATACGCCGCTGCCAAGGACGGCGGAGAGACCGTGGCCGAATTCCCCGTCAGCATCCGTCCGCTGACCGCCGCGCTGGACGGCGTCTATGTGGAGGACGGCGATTTCCGCGGCGGCGGCTTCACGCAGAACCAGAAGACCGGCAAGGCCAAGCAGGTGACGCTGTTCTCCGCCGAGAGCGAATACGCGGGCGAAGAGGCCAAGTCCTGGCATGACAGCTGGGCGCGGCTCACGGTCCGCAGTGAAGCGACGGACGGCGTCCTCACCTGGACGAGCAGCAACAAGAAGGTCGCCGTCGTGGACGCGAGCGGCAAGGTGACGGCGGTCTCCGCCGGCACGGCGACCATCACCGCCAAGGCCCCCGACGCCAGCGGGAAGAAGGTCAGCGTCAAGGTCCGGGTCATCGTCCCCGCCTCCGGCGTCACGGTCGTCTCCGCCGGGTCTGCGATCTCCGACACCAGCAAATTCCTCGCCGTGGGCAAGTCCTGCAGGAACACCGCCGCGCTGAGCAGCACCTTCGGCACGCCCACCGTCAAAAAGATCACGTGGGATTACGAGATCAAGGTGAACGGGGAAGTCGTGGATCCCTCCTCCGAATACTATCAGCTCATCACGCTGAGCAAGACCGGCCTTCTCACGACGAAGCCGGGCCTGCTCGACTATGTGGACGGCAACAAGATCCGCGTTTACGTCAGCGCGCACACGACTGACGGCACGGATCTGAAGGGCACGGTCTCCTATCGGATCGTGCGGCCGGTCACCCAGATCTCGCTGGACGGGTTTACTGAAGAGACCGTAACGCTTTCCCCGCGCGGAACGGACAACGCCTGGGTCGCGTATTATATCCTTTACGACCGCGGAGAAGGACCGTCTTATTCCGCGTCGGCGGATATCGGGTATACCGTGACTTCCAGCAACCCGGATATCGCGGGCGGAGCGGTCGGCTATCAGGGCGGATACGCCTATCTATCCATAAGCTCCGGCGGTCAGGCGGGTACGGCCAAGCTCACCCTCGCCGTGGCCGACGGCTCCGGCCAGAGCCTTACGGTCAACGTCAAGGCGGAATGAGCCGCACTACCCAACATACACAGCAGCGCCCCGTGCCCGGATGGGCACGGGGCGCCGTTCGTTTTCGCGGGGCTTAGGTGGCCCTGCGTATTCTGCGAAAGACGAAAGTCTGCTCTTGCAAAACATCGCATGAAGTATTAGAATAATAAATTGAGGAAATTTGAGGAAACTCTTTTTTCAATCAGAAAGAATAAGGAGAGAAGAGGAATGAATCAGAACCTGCGCAAACGGCTGTTGAGCCTCCTTCTGGTCCTGACGATGCTGGCCTCCATGGTCCCCGCGGCGTTCGCCGCCGAGGTCACGGACGACGCGGAGCAGGTCGAC
>JAFUUR010000245.1 GCA_017477695.1 Oscillospiraceae bacterium
AGATGCAATAGCGTTCCGGCGGCATGCCGGCGGGGCAGCCCGCAAGGATGGACGCCACGTCCTCCCCGAGACGGAGCCTGCCGCCCGTCTCCCGCCAGAGCCGCACGAAATCGGCCCGGTCGGGGCAGAAGGCCGACGCGGCCCAAAGGACGGATTCATCCTGCGACAGGATCCCCGCACAGAGCTCCGTACCGTCGTGCCTGCGTGCTTCGGTGATCTGCAGCTGGACCGAGACGTGCCCGCGAAACTCATTGATCTTCGGGACAAAGGCGAGATCGATCAGATCGCCCTCGCGTACCCCGAGCTCCTCGGCTGTGTGGGAAAAGAAGATGCCCTCAAAAACGCCGCGCCCGAGCCGGACGCGCACGCGCAGATGCTTGCCGCCGCCGACGTTGGAGGCGGTGAGCAACTGTACGCCGTACAGGCAGAGGACGGGCCGCGGGTTGCCGTTTCCGTACGGCTCCAGCCGGTCGAGCGCCTGCACGCTCTCGATGCTGAGCATGGCCGGGTCGCGGATCAGCAGGTCGCACTGCACGTCCGGCAGGGACTCCGGCTTGTTGGCCAGATAATAATCGGTGAGCGCGGCGCGGAAATCGTCCAGCTTGTCGCTGCGGATGTTGAGCCCCGCAGCCAGCGCGTGCCCGCCGAAATCGATCAGATGTTCGGAGCAGGCGTCCAGCGCCTCGAACAGATTGAAGCCGCCGAAGCTGCGGCAGGAGCCCTTGCCGGCTCCGCCGTTGAGGCAGATCATGATCGCCGGGACGGAGAACTGCTCGGCGAGGCGCGAAGCGGCGATGCCGATGACGCCCTGGTGCCAGCCCTCGCGCGCGAGGACGATCGGCGTCTCCGGGACGGTGCCGGCAAGAAGGGCCTGCGCCTCCTGCCAAATCTCCGTCTCGATGCTCTGTCGCCGCCGGTTGAGCTCGCAGAGCTCCGCAGCCAGCTCGTCTGCCCGCGTCGGGTCGCTGCACATGAGAAGCGAAAGCGCCTTGTCCGTCTGCCCGAGGCGGCCCGCCGCGTTCAGCCGCGGCGCAAGCCCGAAGCCGATCGTCGCGGCGGTGAGGCGCCGCGCGTCCAACCCTGCCTGCCGCAGCATGGCGGCAAAGCCCGGACGCGGCCTGCGCGCGAGCATGTCCAGCCCGGCGCGGACCAGATAGCGGTTTTCTTCCGTGAGCGGCATCACGTCCGCGATGGTGCCGACGGCAACGAGGTCCGCGTAGCGCTCCAGCATGGACGCGCTGTCGCCCTCGCAGGCGCACACGAGCTTCAGCGCCACGCCGACGCCCGCCAGCTTGTCGTTGGGATAGGGGTCTCCGGGCTGCTTGCAGTCGATCACGGAGACGGCGTCCGGCAGACCGTCGCTCTTGCACTCGTGGTGATCGGTGACGATCATGTCCAGGCCCAGCTCGCGGGCATGGTCGGCCTCCGCCAGGGCGGTGATGCCGCAGTCGACCGTGACGACCAGGCTCACGCCCTGCGCGGCCAGCGCGTCGAGCGCGGCGCAATTGAGGCCGTAGCCCTCCTCGTCCCGGTCGGGGATATAGGACAGGCAGCGCAGCCCCTTGCTCTGCAGATAATCCGTCAGCAGGCAGGTGGAGGTGATCCCGTCCACGTCGTAATCGCCGTAGACCGCCACGGTCTCCCCGTGGGCGACGGCCATGTGGATACGGGCGCAGGCGGTGTCCATCCCGAGCATCAGAAAAGGATCGCACAGGGCGTCCGGGCTCCCGTCGATCAGCGAGCGCGCCTGCGCCGCCGTGCGGACGCCGCGCAGGGCGAGTGTCGCCGCAAGCAGAGGCCCGTAGCCCGCCTGCAGCAGCTCAGCCGGGATCTCCGGCCGGGCATATGGGATTTTCCACGCTTTCGCCCTCATAGATCTTACCCTGTCGTCCTGTCGCCTTTACAGCTTTTCTGTCTTAATTAATTTATCTTACCAAATTTCCGCCTTAAATTCAATAGTGAAGCGCCTGGCCCTGCGCTTTTTCGCTGGAAACGCTTACTTCGTGTAGTCTTCCAGGCGGCGGATGCTCCCGGAGAGAGGCTTCGCGGTCTCCAGATACGTCAGCGCGGACTCGGGCGTGTCGCACACCGCAAAGAGCTGCAGACAGCCGCGGCTCATGAAGCCGCCCTCCGCGGCCGTCTCCAGCATGGCGAGCATCGGGGCGTAGTAGCGCAGCGTGTTGAGAACAGCCATGGGTTTGCCGTGGCGGCCGAGCTGCTTGAGCGTCAGCGCCTCAAAGAATTCCTCATAGGTGCCGATGCCGCCGGGCAGGGCGAGGAAAGCGTCGCTCTCGTCTTCCATCAGCTCCTTGCGCTCGCGCATGGTCTGCGTGAAATGGAAACGCGTGCAGCGGGGAAAGAGGATCCCCGGCTCGTCGAAAAAGCGCGGCGCCACGCCTACGATCTCACCGCCGCCGTTTGCGGCGCCTTCCGCGCAGGCGCCCATCAGCCCGCCCTGGCCGCCGCCGAAGATCAGCGTATGGCCGCGCGCGGCAAGCAGACCGCCCACACGGCGGGCCGCCTCAAAATATCGCGGGTCCAACTCATTGCCGGACGCTCCGTAGACGCAGATCTTCATATCGCACCTCCCGTATCGGATACTTATTTTAAGTATTATACCATCCCGGCCTGTGTTTGCAAAGCCCAACTTGACCGGAATGGGGTTTTGCGCTATAGTGTAAACTGGATTGGAGGGTGCCATGAAGAGATTTCTCCCGCTGTTTTTGCTGCTTTCGCTGTGTGTTGCGCTCTGCGGCTGTGCAGAGCCGGCGCCGGAAGCGGCTTCCGATAAAGTCCAGATCGTTGCGACGGTGTTCCCCGCCTACGACTTTGCCCGCCAGATCGCGGGGGAGCGGGCGGAGGTGATGCTGCTGATCCCTCCCGGGACCGAGGTACACAGCTTTGAGCCGACGGCGCGCGACGTGACCCGCATCGCGAACGCGGATCTGCTCGTGTGCAACGGAGGCGAGTCCGAAGCTTGGTTGGAGGAGCTGCTGGAAGGGCAGGACGGCGCGCGCAGCGTGTTCTACATGCTCGACTGCGTGGACGCACTGGAGGAAGAACTGAAGGAAGGCATGCAGGCGTCCGAGGAAGAAGAGGACGGCGAAGAGGGCCCGGAGTATGACGAGCACGTTTGGACCTCGCCCGTGAACGCGCAGCGGATATGCCGCGCGCTGACCGACCGCCTCTGTGAGGCGGACTCGGATGGGGAGGAGAGCTACCGCACGGCGTGCGACGAATACTGCGCGCAGCTCGCGCAGCTCGACGAGGCCTTCCGGGAGGTGACGGACGGTGCCGCACGCCGTACGGTCATCTTTGCCGATCGTTTCCCCGTGCGCTATTTCGTGGAGGAATACGGCCTGGACTACTACGCAGCCTTCCCAGGCTGCGCGGAGGACACGGAGCCCGCGGCTGGAACGGTGGCCTTTTTGATCGACAAGGTGCGGGAGGAGCAGATCCCTGCGGTGTTCTATATCGAGTTTTCCAATGAGAAGATGGCCGACATCATCGCGGAGGATACCGGCTGTGAAAAGCTGCTGTTCCACTCCTGCCACAACGTGAGCGCGGACGCGCTGCGCGAGGGCGTGGGCTATCTCGAACTGATGCGCGGCAACGTGATTTCCCTCAAGGAGGCTTTGGGCTGATGGCGATCCTGGAATGTAAAGATCTCTGCCTGGCTTACGACGGCAGGACGGTGCTGGAGGCGGTGAATTTTTCGCTCAACGCGGGGGACTACCTTTGCGTGGTGGGAGAGAACGGTTCCGGAAAATCCACGCTGATCAAGGGCCTGCTGGGGCTGAAGGCGCCGGACAGCGGCAGCATCGTCTACGGGGACGGCCTGCGCAGCACGGAGATCGGCTATCTGCCGCAGCAGACACAACTGCAGAAGGACTTTCCCGCCAGCGTGGGCGAGGTGGTCCTGTCCGGCTGCCTCAACTCGCTGGGGCGGCGCCTGCACTATAACGAGGCCGACCGCGCCCTCGCGCGGATGAACATGGAGCGCATGGGCATCGAGGAGCTGGCGGGACAGAGCTATCAGGCCCTGTCTGGCGGCCAGTAGCAGCGCGTGCTGCTGGCAAGGGCCCTCTGCGCCACGAAGAAGCTGCTCCTGCTCGACGAGCCCGTCACCGGGCTCGACCCGATCGCGACGGGGGAGATGTACAACCTCATCAAGCTCGTGAACCTCTGCGACTGCATCACGGTCATCATGGTCTCGCACGATATCCATGAGGCAGTCCGCTACGCCACGCACATCCTGCATCTGGGGCAGCGCCAGCTCTTTTTCGGCACGGCCGCCGAATACCGCGAGAGCGACCTGGCCAGACGCTTTTTGGGAGGGAACCGGATATGACGGAGATCGTACGGATGCTCTCCTATCACTTCATGCAGCGCGCGCTGATCGTGGGCGTGCTGGTGAGCCTGTGCGCGGCGCTGCTGGGCGTGTCGCTTGTGCTCAAGCGCTATTCCATGATCGGCGACGGGCTGTCCCACGTGGGCTTCGGCGCGCTGGCGATCGCCTCCGCGCTGCACCTGGCCCCGCTGGCTGTGGCGGTGCCTGTGGTGGTGGTCACGGCCGTTCTGCTCCTGCGGCTGAGCGAGAACAGCAAGGTTAAGGGCGACGCCGCCATCGCCATCATCTCCAGCAGCGCGCTGGCGATCGGCGTGATCAGCGTGTCGCTCACGACGGGGATGAATACGGAAGTCTCCAATTACATGTTCGGCAGCATCCTCTCGCTCAGCCGCTCCGACGCGATCCTGAGCGTGCTGCTATCCGCGGCGGTGCTGATCGTGTTCATCGCCTTCTACCCGCGGCTTTTTGCCGTCACTTTCGACGAGAGCTTCGCCCGCGCCACCGGGACGAAGGCGGGCGCGTACAATACGCTCCTCGCCGTGCTGACGGCGATCACCGTGGTGCTGGGCATGCGCATGATGGGCGCGCTGCTCATCTCCAGCCTGATCATTTTCCCGGCTCTGTCCGCTATGCGCGTGTGCCGGAGCTTCCGCAGCGTGGTGATCTGCGCGGCGGCGGCGTCCGTGCTGTGCTTCCTGATCGGCGCGGTCTCATCCTACTTCCTCGAGACGCCGACGGGCGCGAGCATCGTTGCGGCAAATCTTCTGTGCTTTGCACTCTTTACGCTCGCGGGCGGGAGAAAGTGAAGCGGGCATCCAGAAATTACAAGAATATTCGCCGTTTTTGCGGAATATTCAGCAGAAAATGAATACAGCAGGCAGAAATATCCCAATATTTCGCATATTTTTGCAATTAAGTGTTGACATATACAGCGCTTAGTGCTATTATCACAATCGTCTAACGGACAATTTATGGATTATGACGAAATGTGAGGAATAACAAAATGAAAAACGTGAAAAAGATCGTATGCATGGCCGTCGTTCTGGTCATGGTCCTGGCCCTGGCCGCGTGCGGCAGCAGCTCCAGTAGCGCGCCTGCCGCGAGCAGCAAGCTGGTGCTCGGCACCTCGGCGGACTATCCTCCCTTTGAATTCCAGTACCCCAACGACAAGGGCGACCTGGTCTACGGCGGTATCGACATCGCCGTCGGTCAGTACATCGCCGACTTCACCGGCAAGGAGCTGCAGGTGGAGAACATGGGCTTTGACTATCTGCTGGCCAGCCTGCAGAAGGGCGATTTCGACGTGGTCATCGCCGCGATCGAGGAGACCTAGGATCGTCTGAAGAGCGCGGATTTCTCCGATCCCTATTACATCGACGTGCCGGCGAAGGTGTTGGTCCGCGCCGATGAGGTCGATCTGTACACCTCCTACGAATCCTTCGACGGCAAATCCGTAGGCGCCCAGACCGCGACCACCAAGGAGGACCTCGTCAAGGATACGCTTACGGGCGCGAACCTCGTCTCCCTGCAGGTCGTGACCGATCTGATCAACCAGCTCGTCAACGATAAGATCGACGCCATCGTGCTGGATGGCGGCGTGGCCGAGCAGTATGCGGCGACCAACGCTGACGTGGCGATCGCCGACATCGAGTTCGAGGCGGCGGAGCCGTACCGTGTGGCTGTTGCGAAGGGCGACCCGAAGGGCCTGCTCCCCGGCATCAACGAGGCCATCGCGGATCTGCTGGAGAAGGATATGGTCGCGCAGTTCTATGCGGACGCGAAGTCCATCGAGGGACTGGCCGTCATGCCCGACTGATGCGCCCCAACGCAGTGTACTTCGACACAGACTCTACATGCAAAGCCCTGCAAGGGGCTTTGCATGTTCATGTTTAGATACCCCATGAGAAAGGAAGACAGCCTATGTGGTGGAGCAATCTGTTCACCGATATGAGCTCTGCGAGCTTTTTCAACTTCTCGTTCCTGCCCAAATACGCGGTTTTCTTCGTGCAGGGCATCGAGTACACCCTGCTGCTGGCCGTGGTGTCGGTGCTGCTGGCTGTGCTCCCCGCCCTGATGCTGGCGCTGATGCGCTTGAGCAAGAACAGGCTGATCCACGGCCTGTCCGGCGCGTACATCGCCCTCTTCCGCTCAACGCCGCTGCTGGTCCAACTGTCGATCATCTATTTCGGCCTCTTCGGCGTCATCTCGATCCCGCGCTATTCGCTGTTCGGCTTCGTGGATATCAGCCGCTTCATCCCCGGCGTGGTGGCGCTGGCGCTCAACAGCTCCGCCTACGTGGCGGAGATCTTCCGCGCGGGCATCCTCGCGGTCGACAGGGGACAGACGGAGGCCGCGCGCTCTCTGGGACTGAGCGCCTGGCAGACCATGCGGCTCGTCGTGCTGCCGCAGGCGATCAAGAACGTCCTGCCCGCCCTTGCAAACGAGATCATCACCATGGTCAAGGAGAGCTCGATCTGCTCCGTGCTCGGTATGGCGGAGCTGATGTTCGGCGCCAAGGCGGTCGCGTCCTCCACGTACATCACGCTGGCTCCCTACACGCTGGCCGCACTGATCTATTTCTGCATCAACTACCCCGCTTCCAAGGGGATCGAAGCGATCGAAAGGAGGATGCGCCGTGGAGACCAGCACTGATCTGATCCGGGTAGAGAAAGTCACCAAGGAATTCAACAACGGTACGGTCAAGGCCCTCTTTGAGAGCGATCTGACGATCAAGCGCGGCGAGGTCGTGGCCATCATCGGTCCCTCCGGCTCCGGCAAGTCCACGCTCCTGCGCTGCCTCAATATGCTGGAGGCGCCCACCTCCGGCCACATCTATTTCGACGGCGTGGATCTGGCGGATCGCTCCGTGGACATCAACCTCCACCGGAGGAAGATGGGCATGGTGTTCCAGCACTTCAATCTTTTCCCGCACAAGACCGTTCTGCAGAACATCATCATGGCCCCGGTCACGCTCAAGCTGAAAACGCCGGACGAGGCCAGGCAGATCGCCATGCGCCTGCTCGAGCGCATCGGCCTGCCGGACAAGATCGACGAGTATCCCAACAGGCTCTCCGGCGGGCAGAAGCAGCGCATCGCGATCGTGCG
>JAFUUR010000246.1 GCA_017477695.1 Oscillospiraceae bacterium
CGTCCGAGTCGATATCGACCCAGTCGCCCGACGTGGCGAGCACGCGCTTGATCAATATGCCGTTCTTGAAATAAAAACCGATCACGTCGCCCGTCTTGTACTTGTGGTTATTGACCGCGACGACGATGTCCCCATCATCCAGCGTGTCGGCCATGGAGATCCCGCTGATCTGCAGCACCGGCATCACCAGTACCGCTATGATCACCGCCGCGGCCGCCACCACCAGCAGCGAAAAAATCGTGCTGCGCAGAACGCTGCTGAAACGGTTCCTGTACCGCGTCTTGGACAGCTCCGCTTCCAGCAGTTCTACCGGGGGCATTTCAATGTCTGTTCTGCTCATAAACAACCTTCTTGAATCTACAGCGTTTCTCCGCCGCCGCAGGCCGCGCTCGCGCGCAGGCTACCGCCCGACGGGAAATCGCCCGTATTAGCTGAGTTCGTCCGGCGCAGTGGCCGCTCGCTCGAGCAGCTCCTGCATCGCGACCTCCCGCTCCCGCAGCTCCTGCCGGAGGGAGGCGTTGCTCTCCCGGAGCTCGGCCAGCGCCGACTCCAGCTCCTGCTGCCGGCCGCCGCGCCAGTCTCTGATCTCTTTGCGGATATCCCAGAGCACGGCGTCCTTCTCTTTGAGCTGGGTATAGAGCTCCTCGATCTGCCGATCCTTGGTGCTGACCATGTCCTTCAGCCGCCCGTTGGTGGCGCTGAAATCGGTGATCACCTGGTCCAGGCCGAGCATATCGTCCTCGCTCTCGTGCTTCCGGCTTGCGCGGAGACGTTCAAGCTCCGCGTCCTTCTCCTCGGCACGCCTCGTGAGGCGCGCGATCTCTGCGTCGCGCTGCTCGAGCAGCGCCTGCTGGCGGCTGTTCTCCGCCTTGCTCGAGCGGGACTGGTTCCGCCCCACCTTCTTCTGCAGATCGGCAATGAGCGCGTCCTTCGCATCCAGACGGCCCTTGAGCTTTTCGATGGTCGCATCCTTCTCGTCCAGACGCCGCTTGAGCTTTTCAAGCGTGGCGTCCTTCTCGTTCAGGCGCTCCTTGAGTCGCCCGAGGCCCTCGTCTTTTTCATCCAGTTTGTTTTTGAGCCTGTCGTTGGTTCCATCGACCTGTGCTACGGATTCTTCCAGCCCGGCGATCACCGTCCTCTGACGGGTGACCTCCTTGCTCTGGGACAGCAGGAGTTCCAATAGGTCCTGACGCCTCAGCTTATGCAGTTCTCTTTCCGTCATGGACCGTCTCTCCTTCGTCTGAAGCTGCCGAGCACGCTGTCGTATGCGATCCCCTTTCCAGATTGGGATTTACGACATGGATCCCGTTTCCTCCGCTTCCCCGCACGGCCCCCGCAAGGGCCTGAAGCCGCTGAGACGTGGCCTCCGCGCAAGGCGGTCGCCCGGGGCGGCTGAGACGCTGCCCCCGCGAGAGAAAACGATTTTCCTATCGTGGCTCTATCGTAACATATCGATCGTCAATAAAAGCGTCAACGGTGCGGGCAAATTTGCGTAATATTTTGACGCCTGGATCAAGTGCCCGTAAGACGCCTATCTTATGTATACCTACATTCGTAGTCATTATAGTTACATTTTGTAAATATTGCAAGTGTTTTTCCTATTATCTTCATATATTTCCAGAGATTTTTTGTAAATTTTTTGCGTCCGCAGCCAAGCGGCGCTTATAATTTCCGTATTCTGTCATTTTCTCCCGCTTTATAGACGATGATCGGCCCTTGCTTGTTCCCCTTCTGCACTGCAAAACGCGCCGACCGCTTGCCGTTTCCGACGTGCTGTGGTAAACTTGCTGAAGAGAAACGTACGGGGTGATGACCATGCGCAACACGACGCTCTGCTATATCGAACGCGGAAACGAATATCTGATGCTGCACCGGACGAAAAAAGCTGTCGACGAAAACAAGGACAAGTGGATCGGCATCGGCGGGAAGTTTTAGGAGGGCGAAAGCCCGGAGTACTGTATGCTGCGCGAGGTGCGGGAAGAGAAGGGCCTTACGCTGTGCAACTGGCGTTTTCGCGGTATCGTCACCTTCGTGTCCGACGAGTGGGGCACGGAGTATATGCATCTGTTCACCTCGGACGATCCCGGCGGCCGCCTCTCCGCCTGCGACGAGGGAGAGCTTGCGTGGATCGACCGGGACGAGCTGCTCACGAAGCCGATATGGGAGGGCGATCGGATCTTCCTCGACCTGCTCCGCCGGGACGCGCCCTTCTTCTCGCTGAAGCTCCGCTATCGGGGGGATACGCTGGTCGAGGCCGTCCTCGATGGGAAAACACTGCCGCGATAAAAGTCGGCTGTGTTCCCGACGCCACAATTATAATATGTAGAAAGGCAGAAAAAGAACCACGCTTTGCAGGGCAAAGCGTGGTTCTTTTTCGCATTTCGTCACTCCGCACCGAGGACCTTGTAGTCCTGCGCTTCCACGGCGGCCTTCATGGTCTCGAAGTCCGCGCTGCCCGTGACGACAGCCGTGCCGGCCTCGTGGCTGACGACGGCGCTCTCTACGCCCTCCAGGGCCTCGAGCGCTTTCTTGACCCGCGCCTCACAGTGGGGGCACATCATGCCCTCGATCTTCAGGGTCTGCACCATTTTCGTTTCCTCCTTATAGTCATTTTCCTGTTGTTCTTCCGGAAGGGCAGCGGCGCTGCTCTTATGTCTGCGCGGCTTGTCGCGGCTCGCGTCGTGGACGCGGAACAGGTTCAGCCGCAGTGCGTTCGTCACCACGCAGAAGCTCGACAGACTCATCGCCGCCGCGCCCAGCATGGGGTTGAGCGTCAGCCCCGCCCACACGAAGGCTCCGGCCGCGACGGGGATGCAGATCACGTTGTAGAAAAACGCCCAGAACAAATTCTCGTGGATGTTGCGCAGCGTCGCCCGGCTCAGGCGGATGGCCGCCGTGACGTCGAGCAGGCTGCCGTGCATCAGCACCACGTCCGCTGCGTCGACCGCGATATCCGCGCCCGCGCCGATTGCGACGCCGATGTCCGCGCGTGTAAGTGCGGGAGCGTCGTTGATACCGTCGCCCACCATGGCGACCTTGCCGCTCTCGCCCAGACGGCGGATCACGCTTTCCTTACCGTCCGGCAGCACGCCCGCGATGACCTCGTCCACGCCCGCCTGGCGGCCGATGGCCGCCGCCGTGCGCTGATTGTCACCGGTCAGCATCACGACGCGGATGCCCATGTTTTTGAG
The DNA here is from genome assembly GCA_017477695.1 of Oscillospiraceae bacterium. Taxonomy (GTDB): domain Bacteria; phylum Bacillota; class Clostridia; order Oscillospirales; family Oscillospiraceae; genus Limivicinus. The sequence goes on from JAFUUR010000246.1 coordinate 3,192, forward strand.
CTCCTGCACGGCCTGCGCGCTGTCCGGCTTGATCACGTCCGCCACGGCGATCACGCCCAGGAATTGCTCTCCGAGCGCGAAGAACAGCGGCGTCTTCCCCTCTTCGGCCAGCTCGTCCGCACGCGCGGCCAGCGACGCGGGCAGAGGCAGGCGGCTCTCCATGAAGCGGCGGCTGCCGCCGCAGAGCGCTGCGCCGTCCAGGCTCGCCGTCAGACCATTCCCGGGAAGCGCAAGGAAGTTCTCCACTTCAGGCGGTACGACCGCTTCCCCGGCGGCATATTCCAGCACCGCGCCGGCCAGCGGGTGCTCGCTCCTGCTCTCCAGTGCGGCCGCCAGCCGCAGCAGCTCGCCGGCGCTCACGCCGTCCGCCGGCAGCAGATCCGTCACCTTGGGCGTCCCGGCGGTGATGGTGCCGGTCTTATCCAGCGCGACGACGTCCACCCGGCCCGTCTCTTCAAGAGAGGCCGCGGTTTTGAACAGGATCCCCTGTTTGGCGCCGACGCCGTTGCCGACCATGATCGCCACGGGGGTGGCGAGCCCCAGCGCGCAGGGGCAACTGATCACCAGCACGGAGATCCCGCGCGCCAGCGCGAAGCCCACGCCGCGCCCTGTCAGCAGCCAGGCGGCCGTCGTGATCAGCGCGATCGCGATCACCACCGGCACGAACACGCCGGAGACCTTGTCCGCGATCTTGGCGATAGGCGCCTTTGTGGCGGCCGCGTCGCTGACCATGCGGATGATCTGGCTGAGCGTCGTATCCTCGCCGACGCGGGTAGCCTCGCAGCGGATGAAGCCCGCCTGGTTGACCGTCGCGGCGGAGACCGCGTCCCCGGGCGCCTTGTCGACCGGGATGCTCTCCCCCGTCAGCGCCGACTCGTCCACACTGCTGCTGCCCTCCAGCACGACCCCGTCCACCGGGACGTTCTCGCCCGGTCGCACGACGAACACATCGCCCTTCTTCACCTGCTCGATGGGCACGGTGCGCTCCTGCCCGTCAACGACGACGTTCGCCGTCTTGGGGGCGATCTTCATCAGGCCCTTGAGCGCGTCCGTAGTCTTGCCCTTGGAGCGCGCTTCCAGCATTTTGCCGACAGTGATCAGCGTCAGGATCATGGCGGCGGATTCAAAATAGAACTCCTCCATCCAGGGCATCGCCGCGTCTGCGCCGCCTCGGGTTTGGGCGACCGTCATGGCAAAAAGCGCGTAGGTGCTGTATATGAATGCCGCGGCGGAGCCCATGGCCACCAGCGTGTCCATATTCGGCGCGCGGTGCAGCAGACCGCGAAAGCCGCTGATGAAAAACTTCTGATTGATGACCATGACCACGACTGCCAGCAGCAGCTCCGCCAGTCCCATGGCGACGTGATTGCCCTCCATAAAGCCGGGCAGGGGCCAGCCCCACATCATATGCCCCATGGAGAGGTACATCAGCGCCAGCAGAAAGCCGATGGAGCTGATCAGCCGCCGCTTGAGCACCGGGGTCTCCCGATCGACGAGCGCGTCTTCCTCTGCGGAGGCGGCGGTCTTTTCCGCTCCCCTGGCGCTGGCACCGTAGCCGGCGGCCTCCACGGCGGCGATCACCGCGCGCTCGTCCGCCGTGCCCTCCACGCCCATGGAGTTCGTCAGCAGACTCACCGAGCAGGCCGTCACGCCGGGCACGCCGGATACCGCCTTTTCCACCCGGGCTGAGCAGGCGGCGCAGCTCATGCCCGTCACATTGTATTGTTTCATATCGCTATTCTGTCCTTATTTCATCAGCTTTTGCAGCGTCATAAGCAATTCGTCGATGATCTCGTCGTTGCCGGCGCGCACGTCGTTCACCACGCAGGAGCGGATATGGTTGGAGAGCAGTTCCTTGCTGAAGGCGTTCAGCGCCGCGTTGGCCGCTGCGGCCTGCGCCAGAATGTCGGGACAATAGGCGTTGCGCTCCAGCATCCCACGGATCCCGCGGATCTGCCCCTCGATACGGTTGAGCCGATGCACGAGACGCCGGTATTCCTCCGGGTCGCGCTCCTTGGTCTTATGACAGCAGCAGCTTTCCTCCTGCTCGAGCGCCTCATGGTCTCTTTCTTCCATGCTCTCCACCTCTTTCCAAACGCATTATATACCCCACCGGGGTATATGTCAAGCCATAATTCACGGCGGACAGCGCGTGCGCTTTCCGCCGTGTTGGGTTTATCGTTTATCCCGTCTGCGCCTGCGCAGCAGCAGGAAGGCCGGGATCGCCACGCCGCACAAAGCCAAGCCCGTCACGGCGCCCCACAGCGCCGCGTTGCGGTCGTCGCCGGTGCGTACGCTCGTGGAATAGCCGTTGACGAAAATGGGAGTCGCCGCCGTCTTGTTGTTTTTCGTGATGCGGCGCACGCCCTCGAGGCTGTCCCCGGACTGTGTGATCGTATAAGTCAGCGTAAAGACGTTGGTATCGTAAGTATAGCCCGTGGCGCTGCCCTTGACTTCTTTGACCTGATAGGTGTAAGTGCCGGGCTGCATGAAGGTGATCAGGCCAAAGGTCGTCTCGCCCGGGCCCGTGATCGTCACGGTCTTCTTCTGCCCGTCAGAGCCAGCGGGCATGGGCAGCTTGCCTTTCAGCTCTGTCACGCTGGTGCTGACGGCCTCCAGCGTGAAGCGGAATTTTTCCGCCTTGGGCGGCGTGCGCCCGACGAGCGTCTTCTTTACCGGGGGATCGTCCGTGACGTAGTGCAGGACGACCGGCTCCTCCGGCGCGAAGCTGTTGGTGATGGTGACGGTGCCGTCCCCCATCTCGTAGTTGCTCTGCGTGTACTGGCTGATCTTATCCTGTGACACACCGTACTGGATTGCTCCTTCACTGTCGCTCACGGGCAGGTCGGAGAAGGTGCCCGCCCAGCCGGGCGCGGCAAGCGTCAGCTTGTTGTCGCTTTCCACGCCGTTGATGAGCAGCGTGACCTGCACGCTCGCAGGCCTCTGGCCCGCACTGTCCTCATCATCGTCCCATACGATGACGACCTTGAGATCCGTGAGCTCCGGATCCGCGGCCATCGGCCGCACGTCCGCCGCTTGCCGGCGTACACCTTCAGGCGCCTTGGCGAGATAAAAGACGTCGCCAAACAGGACGCCCGCGGCGTAAACGGCGCTTTCGGGCGCCGCGTCCGGTCCGGCTTTTTCGTCCTTCCCGGCCGCGTACGTGATCGCGAGATCCTCGCTGCAGACGCAGTAGCCCTCCGCGCTGCCGTCCACGCTCACTGCGAAGGAGCGGTAGCCGGCGGGCAGCTTGAGCTTGTGGCTCTCGCCCGCGCTCTCTCCTGCGGAAACGACGCGGACCGTGGAGCCGGCGCAGCCGCTTTCCTCGGCAAAAGTGCCCTGAAAGACGTTCCGGATACTCCCTGCGGGCGCAGAGACGGTATCCATTCCGCCGCCGGATTTGGTGTCGAGCGCAAACTTTGCACCGTCTGCGTAAGCGACAACGCTGCCGCCGCTGATATTGACCTGTGCGCGCGCCTGCTGCGCCTCATCGCCTTCAGCGGGTTCCGGGAACGCGCCGGTGCCGATGCCGGCGGCGCCGACGCCGCCGACGGCCCTGATGCTGCCGCCTTCCACGTTGATCGTCCCGCACAGACCCGCGGCGTGCGAGAGGCTGCCGCCGATCCCGGCGCCGCCCCGGCCTCCGATCGCTCTCAGACTGCCGTCGCCCGTCAGCGTCAGCACGGCGTGAACGTCCTCATCCTGCCAGCCGACCTCCAGCGCGGCATAGCCCGCTCCGCCCGCGAGCTCGTTCCCACCCGCGAGCTCGATCGCTACCTTGATCTTCTTCGCGGCAAGCGTCACCGCCGCCGCGCCGTTGGCCTCGATCCTGACGCCGGACAGTTTGAGCTTTGCGTCGCCGTCGACGACGATACGGTCCTCGGCCGAGCTGCCGCTGACGATGGCCTCGCCGCCGTGGATCGTGTACACGTGATCCTGATACGCAAAATCTCCGCCGGAAACGGTGAGCGGTTCCTCGGTCTTCTCCTTATCGGATGCGTCACCGGACGGCGGATCCTGCTCCTGATCCTTTTTCCCCCCGTTCCCCGGATCGTCCGGGGCGGGCTCGTCTTTCTTCTCGCCCTCTTCTCCCTGCGGCGGGAGCGGATCCTTATCCCCCGCGTCGTCGTCTTTCTTTCCGTCGCCGGGAAGCGGATCCGGCGTCAGCAGGTCGGAAGCTTCTTCGGTATCGGTCCCCTGCGTCTGTCCTTCCTCGGCCGCGTAGGCCGGAAAAGAAAAGAGCGCGGCAAGCAGCAATATGCACAGCAGCATGGACAAGGCCCTCTTTGCACTCGCTTTCATACCGTTCCCTCCTCTATGTTTACTGCGATCTATCGTGTGTCTGTAACCGTTTTGTAATCTTATGTCAACCTCACTGGAAGCATAGTACATTTTCCGGGCGTTGTCAACCCGACAACGGAAAGATCCGCGGTATCCGGCAAGCCGGAAACCGCGGATCTCCTTTCTCTTCCGCCAGGGCGGAGCTCGGTGATCAACCGAAATAATTGATGATGTGGCGCGGGCAGATGTCAGCGCAGTGACCGCACTGGATGCACTTGCTGGTATCCACCTGGGCCAGATTGTCCTTGACGACGATCGCGTCGGCCGGGCACTCGCGCTGGCACTTCATGCAGCCGATGCAGCCAACCTTGCAGATCTTCATGACCTGCGCGCCCTTGTCCTTGCTGCTGCAGGCGGGCATGATCTTCTGGCTCTCGGGGATGAGCTTGACGATGTTCTTCGGGCAGGCCTCGACACAGGCGCCGCAGCCTACACACTTGTAGCGGTCGACCTTCGCCACGCCGTTCTCCACGTGCATCGCGTCGAACTGGCAGGCGCGGGCGCAGTTGCCCAGACCGACGCACGCAAAGGTGCACCACTTGCTGCTCTTGCCGCCGAAGAGCATGGCCGCGCGGCAGTCCTGCGGGCCGGAGTAATTGAAGCGAGGCTCGGCGATGTCATGCGCGCCGGAGCAGGTCACGAAAGCGACTTCCTTCTCGGCGGCGTCGTTCGCAACGCCCATAATCTCCGCGACCTTCGCGGCAGTCTCCGCGCCGCCGGCCACGCACTTGTTGCAGGGGGCCTCGCCCGCCGCGACCGCTTTGGCATAACCGTCACAGCCGGGGTAGCCGCAGCCGCCGCAGTTGGCGCCGGCGAGACACTCACGCACGGCGGACTCTCTCGGGTCTACTTCCACGTGGAAGATCTTCGCAGCGAAGGCCAGGATCGCGCCGAACAGCGCGCCCAGCACGCCGAGAACCACAATCGATAACAGAATAGTTGTCATATCGTACGGTCCTCCTTAAACGATCTTCATGCCGCTGAAGCCCATGAAAGCCAGGGCGACCAGGCCGGCGGAAATCAGGCAGATGGAGAAGCCCTCGAAGTTCTCGGGGTAATCCGCGAACTGGATGCGCTCACGCACGCTCGCGAACAGCACGATCGCCAGCATGAAGCCGAGGCCGCCGGTGATGCCGTAAACAACGGCCTCCAGGAAGTTGTAGTTGTTCTGCACGTTCAGCAGCACGACGCCCAGCACCGCGCAGTTGGTGGTGATGAGGGGCAGGTAGATGCCGAGTGCGGAATACAGCGAGGGAACGGACTTCTTGAGGAACATCTCGACGAACTGCACCAACGCCGCGATGACCAGGATGAATACCAGCGTCTCGAGGAAGGCCAGGCCCAGAGGGACCAGGATGTAAGTATCGATGACCCAGCAGATAGCGGACGCCAGACCCATAACGAACACGACGGCCAGGCCCATGCCGGTGGCGGTGTCGACCTTGCTGGAGCAGCCCAGGAAGGGGCAGCAGCCCAGGAACTGGGAGAAGATGAAGTTATTGGTCAGGATAGCGCCCAGAGAGATGGAAACAATCGAGGTAAGCATTATTCGTCAGCCTCCTTCTCCGCCAAAGCAGCCGCCTCCGCAGCGGCACGCTCTGCCAGTTCTTTCTTCTTGGCGGATTTCTTCAGCGCGTACTGCATCACAGCGAGCAGAAGGCCCAAGGTAATGAAGCCGCCAAAGGGCAGGTTCAGGATGGAAGCGCCATAATCGGACGGGAAGATCTGGATACCGGAGCCAGTACCGTCCAGCGTGAAGCGGAAGCCGTTGGCCACGTCGATGAGGCCGCCGCCGAAGCGGCCGCTGCCGAAGAACTCACGGAACACGCACATGAGGATCAGCACGCAGGTGTAACCCAGGCCCTGGAAGATGCCGTCGAAGAACGAGGCGCCCACGGGGTTCTTCTGGCAGAACGCCTCCGCGCGGCCGATGATGATACAGTTGACGACGATCAGCGGGATGAAGACGCCCAGCGCTTCGCTCAGCGCGGGGATGAACGCCTGCAGGAGCAGATCGACGATCGTGACGAAGCCGGCGATGACGACGACGAAGATCGCCAGACGGATCTCATCGGGGATGATCTTGCGGATGGCCGATACGACCACGTTGCAGCAGGTCAGGATGATCAGAACGGACAGGCCCATGCCGACGCCGTTGAAGAGCGTGGTGGTGATGGCCATGGTGGCGCACATGCCGATCTGCTGGACCAGTACGGGGTTGTTGGTGGTCAGGCCTTCAACAAATTGTTTCTTAATGTTCATTTCCCACAGCCTCCTTATGCGACGGATTTGGCGACCTGGATCGCGGTAGCCACAGCCGAAGTCACAGCGCGCGAGGTGATGGTCGCGCCGGCGAGCGCGTCGATGTTGCCGCCGGCCTTGGTCAGGGCAATGTTCTCGTCCTCGCCGATGAACTGCGCACGGAAGTTCTGGCCGATCTCAGAGGAGCTGGCCGCGTTGGCGCCCAGACCGGAGGTCTCAGAGTGCTCGATGATGGAGATGCCGCTGCAGCGGTAATCGCTGTCCACGCCGACGACCAGCGTGATCATGCCCTGGGCGCCGGAGACGGTCTCCTGCACCACGTAGCCCTCTCCGCCGTCCGCCTTGTTGACGTTGTCGACCGCGGGGTACGCGACCTTGTCAAAATCGACCTCGGTGTAGCTGTCCGCGGGGAGGACCAATGCAAAGGCCTCGATGGTCTTCTGGTTGTTGATCTCCCAGATGCGGTCCTTGGTCAACTCGTTGACCACGCCCAGAACACCGGCAACGATGGCGCTGATCATAAACAGGATCAACGCGAGCTTCAGGATCTTATTCATTTCGCCGCCTCCTTTGCTGCGGCCTTTGCCGCCTTCTTGGCTGCCTTCTCAGCGGCGATGTCCTCCTTGGATACGCCGAACTGGTGACGGTGGAACGCCTTGTCGATCGCCCAAGAGCAGAGGTTCATCAGCAGGATGGCATAGGAAACGCCTTCGGGGAAGCCGCCGAAATAGCGGATCAGCACGGTGATGATGCCGCAGCCGACGCCGTAGACGAGCTGGCCGTTGAGGGTAACGGGGCTGGTGGCATAGTCCGTCGCCATGAAGAAGGCGCCCAGCATCACGCCGCCGCACAGGACGTTGTAGAGCATCCAGCCGCCGCGGTCCAGTCCGTTGTGGCCGCAGATCAGCGTCAGGATGGCGACCGTGCCGATGAAGGCGACGGGGATGCGCCAGGAGATGACCTTGCGCGCGATCAGGTAAATGCCGCCGATCAGAAGCAGCAGCGCGCTGATCTCACCGATGGTACCGGGGATGGTGCCGAGGAAGATCGCCTTCAGGCTCAGGTAAGAAGGCATGGGGCTGGTACCGTACATGTAGCTGAGGGGGGTGGCCATCGTGATGCCGTCCACGGTGCCCTTCAGGGCCTTGGGGATGGCGTAGGAGCCCATGTTCAGCGCGTAGGAGGCCAGCAGGAACGCACGGCCCGCCAGGGCGGGGTTCAGGAAGTTCTTGCCGATGCCGCCGTAGAGCTGCTTGACCACTACGATGGCGAAGAAGGTGCCGACCACGGGGATCCACCACGCGATCGTGGGAGGCAGGGTCATCGCCAGCAGAAGGCCGGTGACCACGGCGGACAGATCGCCGATGGTGTTGGACTTCTTCATCAGCTTGCGGTAGCCCCACTCGAAGAACACGGCCGAGGCGACCGAGGAAACGACGACCAGCAGCGCCGGCGCGCCGAACTGCACGATGGACCAGATCAACGCGGGCATAAGCGCGATGATCACGTCCAGCATGAGGCGCCGGGTGTCGGTATTAGTCCTGACTTGCGGCTGATATGCTACGTCAAGGACGATCTTTTCTTTCTGCTCACTCATTTCTGGGCCTCCTTTGCTGCCGCAGCTTCAGCCTTTGCTTTGTCGGCGGCCGCCTTGGCCTGGAACATCAGCTTTGCCGTCTTGAACGCGTGGGTCAGAGGCATTCTGGCCGGGCAGTTGTAAGAGCAGCTTCCGCATTCGAAGCAGTCGGTAATGTGGTATTTCTCCATGTTGGCAAAGTCGCCCTTGCTGTAGTACATGTACATGAATACCGGCTCGAGGTTCATCGGACATACGGTAATGCACTTGCCGCAGCGGATGCAGGTGGGATTGTCAACATGCTTATCCTCTTCCTCGGTGAAGAAGAGCACGCCCGCGGTGCCCTTGACGGTGGGCGCGTCAAAGCTGGTGGCGCAGATGCCCATCATCGGTCCGCCCAGAACGATCTTGCGCGGGGTCTTGACGAAGCCGCCGCACTGCTCGGCCAGGTACTCGAAGGGCGTGCCCACTCTCGTCAGCCCGTTGACGGTCTCCTTCAGGGCGCTGCCGGCCACGGTGACGATACGCTCGATAACGGGCTTGCCCTCGTAGCAGGCCTGGTAGATGGCATAGCAGGTCCGGGTGCTGACCACGTTGGCGCCCACGCCGGAGGGCAGCCCGCCGGGCTTGACCTCGCGGCCGGTGACGGCCGTGACCTGC
>JAFUUR010000247.1 GCA_017477695.1 Oscillospiraceae bacterium
CACCTCGTCCGAGCCGGACGGGAGCGACATGCCGGCCGGTGAAGGCGGCTCGGTCTTTGGGTCCGCCGGTGTGAGCGCTCCCGCCGAGACTAGCACCGAAGCGCCCGCCGAGACGCCCGTGCCGACTCCCGCGGCCACCGTGGCGCCCACGCCGACCCCGACGCCCGCGGAGGGTGCGCCCGTCGTCACCAAGAGCCCCACGGACGAGACCGTGGAGGAGGGCGGCTCCTGCTACTTCGTGGCCAAGTACGTCAACGCCACCTGGGCCGTGTGGCACTTCGTGAGCCCGGACGGCTCGCGCGACCTGACCTATGAGGAGGCGCAGGAGGAGTTCCGCTCGATGGAGATCATCGACGGCATGTACAGCACGATGCTGCTCAAGGAGATCCCGCTGGCCGCCAGCGGCTGGCGCGTCTACTGCCAGTACTCCAACAAGGCCGGCAGCGTCGACACGGCCAGCGCCCTGCTCACCGTCACCCCGAAGAAGTGAAGCGCGAGGCGAAAGCATAAACGAAGGGCTGGGATGCAAGCATCCCAGCCCTTCGTTTTGCGTTCAGGCCGCTCCGTCGGGGAAGGTGGTACAGTCCGTATACACGGCTGTGAAATTGCGTTTGGCCAGATACGTCTCCATTTCCTCGTAGTCGTCGATGGTGTGGACCATCAGCGGCACGCCCAGCTTCTCAACGCCGATGCGGAAGCGCTTTCCCTCCAGGCGCTCCGGCAGGAACGTGAGCCCCACCAGCTCGTGCCCGTTCACGAAGCGCATCAGATTGGCGATCTCCAGCTCCTGCTCGTCGGCGTTATAGAGCGTATAGATGACGCTGGTAAATCCCAGTGCGCGGATCGGATCGTACTCTCTCTCGTGGTAGATCTGTACGATGAAGCGATCCATGACGTCCGGATAGCATTCCGCCAGGCGCTTGTAGACCTCTACGTCGTCATCCATGGTGTCCGCAACGATCAGCAATTCCTCGTGCCGACGCATAAAGTCCACCAGATCGTCCGCCGTCATGGGCGTGAACTCTCCATACAGCTTCGTGGTCAGATAAGTCTCGCTCGTCACGATCGGCGGCAGGTCGGTGCCCCAGGCAAAGGTCCCCGTCTTTTTCCTGCCGTGCGCACACACGAGGACGTCGTCCGACGTAAGGCGAAAATCGATCTCACAGATGGTGTTTCCGGTCCTCCCACATGTTCAGCAGCGCCTCACGGCTGTTGGTGTAGCGCACGAGCTCCCCGTCAGAAGCCGTCAGATAGCCGCCCGCGTGGATGATGTGGCGCTCCGCCGCGATCCTCCGCCGTACGGTCTCGACCGGTTCCCCGGCTATGCGGTAAACGGGCAGGCACAGGTAGCCTACCGCAAGGCAAAGCATCTGCGCGAACAGAAGGAGCAGGATCAGGCAAAGCCTTTTCACGCGTGACGTGCGCATGCTTTTCTCCCCCTCTCTGACCGCGGGCCTTCGTGCCCGCGATACGGCAGCCGACTTTTTATCGATTATAGCATCTGTCACAGCGGATCGCAAGAGGCGCGAGCACGCCGCGATCGCGTCCGATCCGGTCGGCCGCGCCTGGCAGACAAAGAACAGCAGGGAGCATCGGCTCCCTGCCGTTCGGTTTCAGCCTTCGTTCGCCGGCGGGACGTCGACCGGTTCCTCCGTCTTGACTTCCGCCTGCAGCTCCTGCGGGATCTCTTCCGCCGTATCCTTGCCGCCCATGAGCAGCAGCCAAACGGCGCAGTCCGTGCCGCCTGCGAAGATAAAGAAGATCCCGATCGCCGCCTTTACGATCGCGTAGAGGTCAACGATCGCGTTGGCGGCAAGGCCCGTATACTCCGCCGAGGTCGTATAGAAATCCGCGCCGAACTTGATGTTGGTATTGGCGCGGGACAAGCCGATCCCGTTGGCCCCGATATGGGAGCCGCTGAGAAACAGAAACACGATGCCCGCGATGATCAATGCTATGCCAAGCGCGAGGCCGATCTTACAGCAGATTTTTTTGTTCATGGTAACACTCCTTTTTGAGATTGCTCATTATGAGGAAAACCTCAACCCATTACATCAAATGCTTCCGTAACATCCATTTCCACATCTTCGTTTACTATTTCATAAGGAATTCTAATCGTATTTCCATTACTCGCATATGTGCAGAAAATATACCCATTGCGCACAGAATAGGTACCCTGATTTGTAATACCCACGCTTGTTCTAACTTCAAAATTATTATCCGCCCAGAACTCGACCTCATATTTTATGCTATTCACATAGCCCCACCAGTAGTAACCATTAATCAGACTCTTTACAAGTCTTGTGGTCTCTGTGTCGGCTTCTTCAAACGCTCTCATTACTTCTGCATATCCCTCGGGGTCTAATTCCTTAGCTATTGCCTCTCCGCTTTCAAAGAATTCAATATCATCTGTGTAGAAAAAAATCGCTTCGCTGCCTGGAATTTGTGAGTCAGAAATCGTGATCGTTCTACCCGCAACCAATTCAGCTTCAGGAATGAAGAATGTGGCAACAACCAATTGAGATGATCCCAAGTAAACATCTTTAATGTAGCTACTGTAATAGTAATTGGGCATATATGTCATTGCGGATGCAGTTGATGCAAAGTGGTCAGACTCATATGTGTTTTTCTCGTTGATTGTCAGTTTCGTATACTTACTGTCAATTTTCAGGTTTTCATCCGTCGCAATCAAATTATAAAAAAGATATACCAGTTTTAAAGGCCCGCCATCCTTGTCCACATAAGAGTTGTCAACGCAAATACCAATAACGTCCATATGTTCCGTTTGCCTAACAATCACGGGCGTCGGTTCTGGAGTCGCTGTCGGTTCTGGAGTTGCTGTCGGTTCTGGTTCGTTTACGCTTCCCCCACAGCCCGCCATGCCCAGCACAATCACAAGTGCCAATATCAAGGCGACCCATTTTTTCATATTGCATCTTCCTTTCTTTTTTCGCGCCGCCGCGCGTTATTAACCGATATTGGTTAATACTAATATACACCGCTTTCGGTTAACATGCAACCAGAAAGTGGTGGTTTTGATGATCTCATATGACAACTTATGGATAACGATGAGAAATAAGGGCGTTACGCAATACGCGCTCATCAAGCAGCACCATATCAGCCCCGCGCAGATCACGCGTCTGAAGAGAAACGAGAGCGTCAGCACGCATACCATTGAAGTCTTCTGCCGGATACTGGACTGCACGGTAAGCGACGTGATGACATATATCCCCGACGAAGAAAAGCCAAAGGTCTGATCGGCGCCCAAATCGATCGGAGACGCCGGAGCCGGGGGCGCATAGCGCTCCCGGCTCCGGCATATCTTTTACAGCATGCCTGCGCTCCAATGCCCGCGCCGGCTCTTGCCTTTTTCCGGGAATTCCCATATAATGACCGTATAACGTCACGTTCGCCATACGCTTACGATCCGCGCCGTTCGCCGCAAGGCGCGCGGGAGCGGTGTATTCCGGAGAAAGGAGCCGCCATGAACGTATTGATCCTGCAGGGAAGTCCCCGCAAGCAAGGCAACACCAAACAGCTCTCCGAGCCCTTCGTCGACGAGCTGCAAAAGCACGGCGCGCAGGTCTGGGAGGAATGGGTCTACGACAAGGAGCTCAAGCCCTGTCTGGGCTGCGGCGCCTGTCAGGAGCGCCTCGGTGAGATCGGCTGCGTCCGTGAGGACGATTTCGAGCCGCTGGTGCGGAAGATGCTCGCCGCGGATCTGACCGTGTTCTCCACGCCCATCTACGCCTGGTTCCCGCCCGCTCCCATGATCGCCTTCTGGGACCGGCTGATGTACGCGACCATCAAGCGCTACGGCTCCGTGCAGGCCCCCTCGCTCCTGCGCGGCAAGGCCACGGCGATCATCGTCACCGGCGGCTTCGACCCGAAGCAGATCGTCGTCCCCTTCGAGATGGCGATGCAGCGCTTCGCCTTTCGGCATGAGGTCGACTACCTCGGCTGGGCGGGCGGCACGGACCCCGGCAAGGGCCGCGTATTCATGAACGAGAAAAAAGAGCAGCGGATGCGCAGTTTTGCGCGGACGCTGCTGGAAAAGATGGAAGCGCGCTCGGCAGGCGAAGCGGCGCCGGACGGCGCCTGAAGCACGCGTATAAAAAATCCCCGGGGCAAACGCCCCGGGGATCTGTGAGTATTCTTGCTTTCGGCTTACGCCTTGCGGACGGAGTCGATGTGGCGGGTGAGGTCGATCATCTTGTTGGAGAAGCCCCACTCGTGGCGCGGAAGAAGCGTTGCTTCTACCGCGCTGGGTAAATCATCGATCCATTTTACGAGGTTTTTCTCTCTGTTTTCTGTTGTATTCACAGCTATTTTTAATTTTCGTTTCTCCTATAGAGCAAGAAACGAATTGTATAATAGAAGTATAACACAAATCCTTTTCTTGTCAATTTTATTCTTTTTTTCAATTTTTTATAACTTTTTGAACATTAACTTTCAAACATATTTTAACATCTTCTGATCTCAAATCATCAAGTTCAAAATATCTTATAAAGCAGAAACATACTTCTTTCTTTCGTTTTTGTTTTAGACCCTAATTAGACTATAATCCGCATGAAAAAAGCCTGATTTTATGCGGGTTTTCTTTTTGCTCTATTTTCTTCTTGTCGTGTTTATAGTACATCTTTTCGAGTTGTCCATGCTATACTTAAATCACAAAGAGGAAAGAACAAAACCTCAAAAAACAAAATAAGGGTAGCGACCAACCGCCAGCGGCAAAGACCGCAGAAAGGGAAAACCATGAAGAGCATCAACATCAATTTTGAGAACAAGACCATCGAGATGACCAAGGCTTTTGCAAACAAGGCCCGTCGTTACGGCAGCGAAGAGTATAAAGAAATGCTCAGTGCATGTCAGGCATTCCCCACCTACAAGCTCATCACCAAGACTCCCACTAAGAAGAGTGCGACCGCAATGAAGGGTCTGACCTACGACTTCATGGAGAAGTACATCAAGGTGCACAATGCCGATCTGTTGCCTGAGTTCTACACGCTGACTGGAAAGGACAGCGCTGATGAATTCGCGGTGTCTGCTTCCTATGGCGAAGTTCGTCAGTGGTTCCTCAATCAGTTTGATACCTTCTCTCGCGTAAGAATCGATGCAATTCTCGGCAAGCATGCTGCATAAATCTGCATATGATCATGAGAAGAACTATGAGTCAAAAACAGTGCACATTAAAGAGAACAACTATGTTTACTTGTATGATACATTTGCTCATTGTTCTGTTGATCAGTCAAGCAACGGGTTGGGACAGATAATGCTTGTGAAAGACTTTGAAATCCTTAACGCCAGCGGGACACTATATCTCGTCAACAAATAAGAATAGATAAAAAGATGTTAAAAGAAGCAAGAAACGTGTATGCTTCTTGCTTCTTTCTCGTTAAATAAACAATTATTTCAGATTAGAAAGAACACTTGTTTTCTTTGCATTTGCTATAATCTGCGAATTCTGAATCGATTCCAGATAGCGCTGTGTGATTGCCACACTCTCATGCCCCAACAGTCTGCTGAGACTGTAAAGATCCAAGCCGTTCTTGATTTGCTGCTGTGCAAAAGTGTGCCTGCAAGTGTGTGGTGAAACTCTGACCATGCTTCTTACGCCAACTGCTTTCGCACAGTCCTTCATAAACTTATTGACAGCCTGTCCATTTAGGCGTTTTCCGTTTTTGGAAAGAAATAAATAATCTTCCGCTCTCCTGCATTGGAAGTATTTTGCTTTGGCCGTCATATACTTAATAAGCGTCTTTGATACCAGCGGATTTTTGGGCACGATTCGTTCCTTTCTCCCCTTTCCATAGATAATGAAGTAGGAATCTTGAATCTGCTCTTCCCGCATTTCGATCAACTCATTGATACGGATCCCTGTGTCAAATAGGATCATAAGAATTAGCTTATTGCGGATCTCTATGTAACTGCTCCCATGATAGAAAGCGATCATCTTCTTTATCTCTTCTGTAGAAAATGGGTGAATTAGCGCTTTCGGTTCCTTTACGTTTTTAATATTTTCCGTAATCAGATGATCAACGTATTTCTCTTTGTAGGCATACGCGCACAGAACCTTTACCGCTTTCAGATTATCGTTTACGTAGGATGGTTTGCACTGCCGCAGTTGATAGTGCTTGATGAACAACTTGACATGTGGTGCGTTGAGTTCTTCCAACTCGCAAATCTGAAACTGTTCATCCAAAAAGTCTGTGAAATGCCGTAGTTGTTTTCTGTAATTCTCAATCGTCTTTTCTGAGTATTCGCGGATCTCGCACTCGAACAAGAACTCTTTGACCAAACTTTCCAATTGCATAAAAAACCTCTTTCTGCTCTGAATACTCAAAACAGAAAGAGGTTTAACAACGATTTCAGACTTTCAAACAGTTTCTCCAACAGCAGACCGTTGTCCCAACAGTGAACAGTTTCTCAAATTGCAGAAAATGTTCAGAGATTGAATGGAAACTGCTTAAAAAAAGTTTTAATGTTGTTTTGATCAGGCCTTGCGGACGGCGTCGATGTGACGGGTCAGGTCGATCATCTTGTTGGAGAAGCCCCACTCGTTGTCGTACCAGGCCATGAGCTTCACGAAGTGATCGTTCAGGCTGAGGCCGGCGCCGGCGTCAAAGATGGAGGTGTGCGCGTCGGTGCGGAAGTCGCCGGAGACGACCTCTTCATCCACGTACTCCATAACGCCCTTCATGGGGCCTTCCGCGGCGGCCTTCATGGCGGCGCAGATCTCCTCGTAGGTGGCGGCCTTCTCGATGCGGCAGGTCAGGTCGACGATGGACACGTCGGCGGCGGGGAGGCGCATGGAGGTACCGGTCAGCTTGCCCTTGAGCTCGGGGATGACCTTGCCGACGGCCTTGGCGGCGCCGGTGCTGGTGGGGATGATGTTGCCGTAGATGGAGCGGCCCAGACGCCAGTTCTTCTTGGAGAAGCCGTCAACGACGGACTGGGTGGCGGTGGAAGCGTGCACGGTGGTCATGAGGCCTTCGACGATGCCGAAGTTGTCGTTCAGGACCTTGGCCATGGGGGCCAGGCAGTTGGTGGTGCAGGAAGCGTTGGAAACGAACTGCATGTCGGGGGTGTACTTGTCGAGGTTGACGCCGCAGACGAACATCGGAGTGTCGTCCTTCGCGGGGCCGGACATCACGACGACCTTGGCGCCGGCGTCAACGTGCGCCTGGGCCTTTTCCTTGTCCAGATACACGCCGGTGCACTCGAGCACGTACTCCACGCCCAGCTCGCCCCAGGGGATGAGCGCGGCGTCGCGGTACTTCGCGTCGGCCAGGACCTTGACGACCTTGCCGTCGACGGTCAGGGTGCTCGCCTCGTCGTCAGCGACGATGGTGCCGTCGTACTTGCCGTGAACGGTGTCGTACTTCATGGCGTAGGCCAGCTGGGAAGCGGGATGGTTGGGGGCGTTGATGGCAACGACCTCAATGTCATCCGCCTTGATGGCGGCTCTGAACGCGAGAGAACCGATGCGGCCGAAACCATTGATACCGACTTTGATCATATTGAAATCCTCCAAATCATAAAATGGTATTTTGTTATACAAATGCTCCCATTGGAAGTATTTTGCCCTTTTGAGCGTCTAAATTGTAACATATACTATCACCAAAAATCAATATTCCGCGCCGTCTATTTTGGCCGAAAAAGTGCCGAAATTTTCGTCAAAAGTGGGCTTTTTTCGCGCTTGATATTGTGTATTTTGTCGTATTCTGTTATGCTTGGGAATGAATGGGACGCCGCCGGAGCCGAACGCGCCGGCGGAGATCGGAGGTTTGCATGCAGCAGTCGCCGTCAGATATCCTCGCCTTGACCGGCGAGGCCGCCGTTTTGATCCGGAGGGGCCGGGTCTCCTTTGCCAACGCCGCCGCCCGACGTCTGCTGGGGGAGGACTGCGTCGGCAAGACCGTGCTCGCCCTCTTCGGCGCGGACGTGGCCGGGGCACAGGCCTCCTCCTTCGTGGCGAACGTTCCGCTGGCCGGGCGCTCCTGCATCCTGCGCGTCAACCGCACCGAGGACGGACAGATCCTGTTCCTCTCCGACCCGGACGCGGCGCCGGCCATCATCAACGACCCGCTCCTGTACGAGCTGCGCAACGGTCTGATGAACGTGGGCATGGCGGCGGACGCGCTGCGCGCCGAGGCCGAGCGGCTGGGGAACGACACGCTGCTCACGGCGCTTTGCTCCCTCACCCGCAGCTATTACCGCCTGCAGCGGCTGGCGACGAGCGCTTCCCTGCTGCTGACGGCCGGGCAGAACGCGCTGCCGATGCGCGCCGCGCCCTTCGATCTGAGCGAGCTGTGCCGCTCGACAGTGGAGCTCGCGCAGCATTTCGCGCCCGGCTTCCGCTACGGCACGGAGCTCGAGTCGCCCGTCCCCCTCTGCGCGGATCCCGTCCTCGTCCGCTATCTGCTGCTCAACCTGCTGGCCAACTGCATGACCCACGCCGGGGACGGCTGCGGCATCACGGTCAGTCTGACCGCGTCGCAGAGCAGCGCCGTTCTCTCGGTGAGCGACGACGGCCGCGGGATCGAGCCGGAGGAGCTGCACACCGTGTTCGACCGCTACCGCTACGGCTTCCACGTGACGGAGCTCAACCGCGGGCCCGGCTTCGGCCTCGCGGTGTGCCGCATCATCACGATGGCCCACGGCGGCACGCTCCTGCTCGAGAGCCGGCCCGGCCGCGGGACGACCGTGCGCGCCTCGCTGAGCCGGACGACGCCGCCCTCGCCGGAGCTGCACGCGCCGCAGCGGGAAAAAGACAGCCCCGTCCTCGAGGTGCTGCAGGGACTCTCCGGCTGCCTGCCGGCCTCGTGCTACACGGAGCGATATATGGACTGAACGGAAACAGCCTGCGGGAGCGCCCCGCAGGCTGTTTTTATTTTATTGCAGGACCTTCCCGAGCACGCGCAGCGGCAGCTCCGGGGAGATCACGATATCCGCATAATGGGGATTGAGCGAGTGCAGCGCCATCCTGTCCTCCAGGGCCACGAGCTGCTTGAGGTAGGCGCTGCCGTCGTACAGGAAGATGCCGATCTCGCCGGTCATCAGGCTGCGCTGCTGGCGGACCCAGATGATCTGCCCGTCGTGGAAGGCGGGCTCCATACTGTCCCCCGCCACGCGCACGCCGAAATTCGAACCGTCCGGCACCTCGGCGCCGACCTCGACCATCTCGTAGTCCTCCCCGTCCAGGAACTGCCCCGTGCCCGCGGACACCGCCAGCGAATACAGCGGCAGGCTGCGCCGCAGCGCCGGCTCCTCCGGCCGGAGCGTATAGCGCCCGCTCTCACGCAGGAGCTGCACGTAGTCCAGCGCCTTGCGCCGCCCCTCCCGGTCGAGCCCCGCGAGGAAGCCCTCGCCGCCGCCGGTGAACGCGCCGCGGATATCCTCGATCTCCAGCACCTCGCACAGCAGCAGGAACTGCCGGGCGTTGGGCAGCGTCGCCCCGTTCTCCCATTTGGAGACCGCCTGGTTGGAAACCCCGCAGCCGCGCCGGCTCATCGCCTGCGCGAGCTCCGCCTGGCTCAGGCCCAAGTCCTTCCGGCGCCCGGCCAGCACCTCACCGATCCGCATACGCGCACTCCTCCTTTACGCTTTCCCGTATCCCATGTCTACTGTATACAGTATAACATGGAGCGCCGCGATTTGCAAGTACAATAATATCCCGATAAGATAATTTTCCCTCTTTACTTATCTTTTTAAGCGTATTATAATGGCTTTACTATCTTATTGGGAGAATTGCCGTGGAGCGTGTGATCCTGCATTCCGATATCAACGCCTGCTACGCGAACGTGGAGCGGCTTTACGACCCCAGCCTGTGCCGCGGGCCCATGGCCGTCTGCGGCGACGTGGAAGCCCGGCACGGCATCGTCCTGTCCAAGGACGAGCTGGCCAAGCGCGCCGGGGTCAAGACCGGCATGGCCATCTGGCAGGCCAGGCAGGTCTGTCCCGAGCTGCAGGTGGTGGCGCCGCACTTCGACCGCTATTTGAAATATTCGCGCATGATCCAGGAGATCTACTGCCAGTACACTGACCTGTGCGAGCCCTTCGGGATCGACGAGAGCTGGCTGGACATCACCGGCTGCCTGCTGCATCCCGACGGGAAGGAGGCGGCGCTGGAGATCAAGCGGCGCGTCTACCGGGAGACGGGCCTCACCGTGAGCATCGGCGTCTCCTGGAACAAGGTGCTGGCCAAGCTGGGCTCCGACTACAAGAAGCCGGACGCCGTGACGGTCATCGACCGGGCGCATTTTCACGCCATGGTCTGGCCGCTCCCGGCTTCGGACCTGCTGATGGTCGGCCGCAGCACCGCACGCACGCTCGCGCGGCTGGGTATCGGCACGATCGGCGAGCTCGCGCAGGCCGACCCTGACCTGCTGCGCCAGCGCCTGGGCAAGATGGGGCTGCTGATCCACGCCTACGCCAACGGGCAGGACCGCTCCCCCGTCCGCCGCACCGGCGACGAACCGCCGCCCAAGTCCATCGGCAACAGCACCACCACGCCGCGGGACCTGGTCTGCGACCGGGACGTCTGGCTGACCTTTCTGACACTGGCGGAGAGCGTGGGCGCCCGGCTGCGCGAGCAGGGCTTCCGCTGCCGGACGGTGGAGATCTCCCTGCGCACGCCGGAGCTGGCCTGGAGCAGCCACCGCACGCGCCTCTTCCGGCCGACCGACTGCACCCGCGATCTGCTGGAGTGCGCGATGCAGTTGTTCCGCGAGTGCCACGAGTGGCCGGGCCCGCTGCGCAGCGTCGGCCTGCGGGCGGCGGAGCTCGTGCGCACCGACGCACCCGAGCAGCTCGACCTCTTCACCGACTACGCGCGCCTGTCCCGGCGGCAGGGCCTGGACCAGGCGCTGGACAAGATCCGCGGCAAGTACGGCTACGAGAGCATCCGCTACGCGGCGGCCATGCACGACGAGCAGCTCGGTGCGCTCAACGCCCGGGAGGAGCACACCATCCATCCCGTCGGCTTCGCCCACGCAGACTGAACGGCAGGACGGTACGCACCGTCCTGCCGTTTGGTCTGTATACTTCCGGCGCCTTAGCCGTAGATCCCGCCGCCGATGAATTCCCGGATCAGCGAATCCGGCGAGACGCACGCCTCCTCGATATCGCCGAAGAGCTGGATGGCGGGCAGCACCATCCGCAGCTCCTCGAACCGCTCGATCCCCTCCGGTACGGAGCGGAACAGCTCCGTCGCCGTGTGGTTGAACACCGCGAGCTCGTAGGGCAGCGAGGTGTCGAACTGGAAATTGGCCTTGTTCTTGAAGGGCGAGATGTTGTTCTTCTCGCCGCGGCGGACGTTTGCCCACATGGCCATCGTCTCCGCCGGGTCGGAGCCGCGGAAATTATAATCGCGCACCGTGCGGCGCACCAGGCGGAACCACGTGCGCTTGAAGACGGTCTTCCCCTCGAACTCCACATCGCTCTGCGCGGAGATATAGAGCTTGAAGGCCTCCGGGTGCCGGTCGGTGATCATATCGTTGAGCGCGTGGATGCCCTCGAAGATGACCATCTCGTCCTCCTTCAGGCGGATGGACTTGGACGGCTCCTGGATGCGCATCCGGCGGGAGAACTCGTACTTGGGCACGTAGACCCGCTCTCCGCGCGAAAGCAGCGTGAAATGCTCGTTGAGCAGCTCCATGTCCAGGCACAGGGGCGACTCGAGATCCAGATCCCCCTCGGGCGTGCGGGGCGTGGTGGCCGGATCGACGGTCTTGAAATAATCGTCCATCGCGACGTAGTGCGTGCGCACGCCGCGCTCCTCCAGTCGCTCGGCGATCTTCATGGCCGTCGTGGTCTTGCCGGAGCCGGAGGGCCCGGAGAGCAGAACGATGGGGCTGCTCTTCTTGTTGGCGAGGATCCGCTCGGCGGCTTCCTGCACGCGGGCGTTATACTGCGCGTCCCCCTCCTCCACGAAGCCCCTGGGGTCGGCAACGGTCTTGAAATTGATGTCGGTCAGCTGGTATGCCATGCTCAGTCCTCCTTCAGGTCGAATTGTCCGTAAAATGCGCTGATCTTTTCCTTGTCCGCGCAGGTCTTGTCGATCTGCTGTACGTATTCCAGGGGGTACTTGGGCGCCATCAGGCGGATGTTGCGCCCCCCGTCGGGGCGGATCAGTTTGGTGGAGCCGCCGCCGCCCATGGCCACGATGCTGCAGAGCTCCTCCATGATGCAGATGTTGTAGAGGTTCTCGAAGCCCGCCTTCGTCCAGCCCACGTTCTCAAAGCCGCCGGACATGAACTTCTGCCGGTAGAGATAGTACGGCGCGTAGCCCGCGCCGCGCAGGCGCGCCTGGGCCAGATCCAGCATGGCGCCCACCTCCGCTCCGTCCGGCAGCGCCGCGCCCTCGAGCGTGATGCGCGAGCCCTTCTTCAGGCTCAGCGTGTGCACGGTGACGTTCTCCGGTGCAAGGGCCAGCACCGTGTCAAGCGTTTGCGCGAAGCCCTGCACCGTGTCCGCCGGGAGCCCGGCGATCAGATCCATATTCACCGCGAAGCCGCCCACCGCGCGCACCGTCTCCAGCGCGCGCAGGATATCCGCCGCCGTGTGCCTGCGGCCGATGACCTCCAGCACGGCGTCCGACATGGTCTGCGGATTGACGCTGACACGGTCCACCCCGCGGCGGCGCAGCACGCGCAGCTTTTCCTCCGTGATGGTGTCGGGTCTGCCCGCTTCGACAGTATACTCCCGCAGCGCGCCGAGGTCAAATTCCGTCTCGAGCACGCCGCACAGCCGGTCGAGCTGCGGGGCCGAGAGCGTGGTCGGCGTGCCGCCGCCCATATAGACGGCGACCGGGCGCAGCCCCAGCCGCTTCACCTGCGCCGCCGTGGCGGCGATCTCCCGCTCGAGCGCGTCGAGGAAGGGCGGGATGAGCTTCATGCTCTTTTCCACCGACTGGCTGACGAAGCTGCAGTAGGAGCAGCGCGTCGGGCAGAAGGGGATGCCCACGTAGAGGCAGACGTCCCGCGGGGAGAGCGAGGAGCGCGCGCGCAGCGTCTCCCGGCTCGCGTCCAGGCACAGGGCCGCCCGCTCCGGGGCCACGTCGAACTCCGCCTCAAAGCGCCGCAGCGCCGCCTCTCCGTCGAGGCCCTGATCTAGCAGCGCGCACAGGAGCTTGCCCGGCCGCACGCCCGTCAGCGCGCCCCAGACGGGCTTCTCCCGGCCCGAGGCCAGGGCCGCCCGGTAAACGGCGTTCTTGACCAG
>JAFUUR010000248.1 GCA_017477695.1 Oscillospiraceae bacterium
GAGGACGAAGAACCATACCAGCAGGATGCACAGGAGAGAACTCTTCCGCGTCCGGCCGAACAGCATCTGCAGGAGCGTAACGAGATACGCGAT
Source organism: Oscillospiraceae bacterium (assembly GCA_017477695.1). Taxonomy (GTDB): domain Bacteria; phylum Bacillota; class Clostridia; order Oscillospirales; family Oscillospiraceae; genus Limivicinus. The sequence goes on from JAFUUR010000248.1 coordinate 94, forward strand.
ATGCATGCCCGACACTGCGACCACGTGCATGAAGCCCGCGCGGCTCAAGGCAAGCTCCGTGCCGGGATCTGCGTACAGGCCCGTCTTGTCTCCCAGCAGCAGCGCTGTGATGTATCCGGACACGTCCACCGGGAAAATGCTTGCGACCATTTGAGAGACCGCGTGATTGAGCCTCACGGGGAGCGTGCGCAGATCAAAGCCGCGGTCCAGCGCCAGCACGGCTGACCGCGCCGTGATCGTGAAGTAGACGTCCTTTGCCTTGTAATTGGTATAATCCTGACCGTATTTCGTGTCGGCGGCGCGCAGCTTACCGGTAAAGCGCAGGAGCTGTCCCGGCTGTGCACCGGAGAGCCACTTCCCGTTATCGTATACGAACGCCTCCAGGCGCGGCAGTCCGTCGCTTTCCAGCTTGACGCGTGCACGGCAGTAGGAAGCGTATTCCTGCGGATAGTCCAGCAGGCGTGCGGTGATCTCATGCTCCGTCCCGTCGAGCTCGCGCGCCGGAACGGTGGTCCGCTGCTCGTGCAGAGAGAAGCAGCCGAGGCCGACCGACGCTGCCAGCAGCGCGATCACGCAGCCCCGCAGCCATTTCCGGTGCAGCGCGGCAAGAACGGAGCCGAGAACGGCCAGCGCCGCAGCACACAGCGGCGTCCACGCGGACGGCAGTATGTAATTTGCAGCAAATACAGCGGCCGAAAACGCAAGCGCCGCCACAGCCAGTTTCCGCAATCCGTTCACCCGCCTGCCTTTTTTTAAAACAGCCGCAGTGCTCCTCGGGCCGCTGCGGCTGTTGCTCTTATACGATTTTTTCCGACAACTTCACGCCGCCGATGATATGGAAGTGCAGATGCATGACGGTCTGCCCTCCGTCCTCCCCGCAATTGCTGATCACGCGATAACCGCTGACCAGGCCTTCCGCCTTCGCGATCTTTGCGATCGCCTCGAAGCACTTGGCAACGTATGCGGAGTTACCCGGATCCACAGCGTCAACGCTCGCGATATGCTCCTTCGGCACGACCAGAACGTGGACCGGCGCCTGGGGGTTGATGTCCCGGAACGCGTAGACGTACTCGTCCTCATAGACCTTGCTGCTTGGGATGTCGCCTTCGATGATCTTGCAAAACAGGCAATTTTGATCTTTCATGCTGTACCTCCTTAAATTTTTCCGGAAACGAAAGGCTCGACCGCGGCCAGCGCCTCGTTCAGTTTGGATACGTCGTTGCCGCCGCCCATGGCGGAATCCGGCTTGCCGCCGCCCTTGCCGCCGGCGATGGCCGTGATGCTTTTGATGATATCCCCGGCGCGCACGCCTTTCGCGACCGCTTCCTTGCCGCAGACGCATTGGAAGGTGATCTTCTCGCCGTTGACCGCTGCCATCACCGCGACGACGGCAGCGTCCTTATCGCGAAGAGCGTCGCCCAGCTTTCGCAGAGCGTTCGCGTCGCCCTCGACTTTCGCCGTAAGCACGTGCAGCGGGCCGACCGCTTTGGCCGATTTCAGCATCGCGTCGGCCCCACCGGCGGACTCCTTGTCCTTGTACTGCTGGATCTGACGCCGCGCCTCCTTGAGCTCAGCCGCCTGCTGCTCGACCTTGGCCTGCAGATCTGTGGGATTGGCTTTGAAGACGGCCGCCGCGGCGTTGATGGCGTCGATGTCCGCGTGCAGGCGCTGCAGTGTCCGCATACCGGTCGTCGCCTCGATGCGGCGAACACCGGACGCGACCGAGCCCTCAGAGCTGATGTGGAAAGCGCCGGCCTTGGCCGTGTTATCCAGATGCGTGCCGCCGCAGAGCTCCACGCTGTATCCGCCCATGCTGACGACGCGGACCACGTCGCCGTACTTCTCGCCGAACAGCGCCGTCGCGCCGCTGTTTCTGGCGTCAGCCAGGCTCATCTCCTGTACCTCGACCGGGTAACCGCTCAGGATCGCCTCGTTGACGGCGTCCTCCACCGCGCGCAGCTGCTCTTGCGTGACGGCGGAGAAATGCGTGAAGTCAAAGCGGAGGAAATCCGGCTCGACAAGAGAACCCGCCTGATGGACGTGGTCGCCCAGAACGTCCCTCAGCGCGCGCTGCAGCAGATGTGTTGCGCTGTGCGCGCGGCGGATCGCGCCGCGGCGCTTCTCGCAGTAAGCCGTCGTCACCTTGTCGCCCAGCTTCAGGTCCCCGCTTTCGAGCTTGCCGTAGTGCATGTATTTGCCGCCCTTGTTCTTCTGCACGTCGTTCACCCGGAAAAGACTCTCGCCCTGCGTGATCGTCCCGTGATCGGCCACCTGGCCGCCCATCTCCGCGTACAGCGTCGTCTGGTCCAGTACAAGAATGGCCTCGGCCCCGGCGGCGATCTCCTCGCGGAACTCACCGTCCGCGACGATGGCGAGGATCTTCGCTTCGGTGCTCTGCTGCTCATAGCCGACAAAGGCCGTCTCCGGGATCTCTTTGCCGAAATCGATCCCCGCCCAGCCGAGATCGCCGAGCGCTTCACGGGCCTTGCGGGCGCGGACGCGCTGCTCCTCCATGAGCTGATGGAAGGCCGCCTCGTCAACGGTCATCCCCTCGTCCTCGCTCATCTCGATGGTCAGATCCACGGGGAAGCCATAGGTGTCGTAGAGCTTGAAGGCGTCCGCGCCGGAGAAAACGCTCTCGCCCTTTGCCTTGTGCTCGGCAAGCAGATCCGCAAAAATGCGCATGCCGGCGTCGATGGTCTTGGCGAAGTTCTCCTCCTCCGTCTTGACAACGCGCGTGATATACGCCTGCTTTTCGCGCAATTCGGGATACTGGCATTCGTTCTCATGCACAACTGTGTCGATCACGTCGAACAGGAAGGGCTCGTTCACACCGAGCAGCTTCCCGTGGCGCGCGGCGCGGCGCAGCAGCCTGCGCAGCACGTAGCCGCGCCCCTCGTTGGAGGGCAGCACGCCGTCGCAGATCATAAAGGTCGCGCTGCGGATATGATCGGTGATGACGCGAAGGGAGACGTCCTTCTCGTGGCTCTGCCCGTAGAATGCGCCCGTGATCTCGCTGACCTTGTGCGTGATGTTCATGACCGTGTCCACGTCAAAGAGCGAGTCGACCTCCTGGCAGACGACAGCCAGCCGTTCAAGGCCCATGCCGGTGTCGATGTTTTTCTGCACGAGCTCGGTATAGTTCCCTTCCCCGTCGTTGTCGAACTGGGAGAAAACGTTATTCCAAACCTCGATATAACGATCGCAGTCACAGCCGACCGTGCAGTCCGGCCTGCCGCAGCCATACTTCTCGCCGCGGTCGTAATAGATCTCTGAGCAAGGGCCGCAGGGGCCTGCGCCGTGTTCCCAGAAATTGTCCTCCTTCCCGAAGCGGAAGATGTGCTCCGGCGGGATGCCGATCTCCTGGTTCCAGATATTCCAGGCCTCGTCGTCATCGAGGTATACGGAGGGATACAGCCTGTCCGGATCGAGTCCGACCCAATTGGGAGAGGTCAGGAATTCCCAGCTCCAGGCGATCGCCTCGTGCTTGAAATAGTCTCCGAAGGAGAAGTTGCCGAGCATCTCAAAGTACGTGCCGTGGCGGGCGGTCTTGCCGATGTTCTCGATATCGCCCGTGCGGATGCACTTCTGGCAGGTGCAGACACGCTTGCGCGGTGGCTCCTGCTCGCCCTTGAAGTAGGGCTTCATGGGCGCCATGCCGGAGTTTATGAGCAGAAGGCTCGCGTCGTTCTGCGGGATGAGTGAAAAGCTGGGCAGGCGCAGATGCCCCTTGCTCTCGAAGAAGCTGAGAAACATCTCACGCAGCTGGTTCAATCCGAATTTTTCCATAGCTGTCCTCCAAAAAAATAGACCTCCGCCCCGGACAGGGGCGAAGGTTGATTCGCGGTACCACCCTGATTTGCCGCACAGCGGCCTCTCAGCGCCCTTAACGCGGGCAAACGCTCCGGTCTCCCGGGGCGGCTCGGAAGTGGCTGTCAGTTCCGGACACGGGGCCTTACAGCGGCCGGCCCCTCTCTGCGCTGTCCTGCGCTGACTCGTTTCGTCATAGCCGATGCTTTATTTTAATCACGCTGAAGGCGTTTGTCAAGCGCCGTTCGCGCTTATTTGCATTTTCGCAGGATCGAAAAAGGCGGCGCGCAGCACGGCAGCTTCAGATGGATCTCCATCATGGCGCGCCGGGTATCGGCCAGCTCGCGTCCCTCCGCGTCGTACATATCCCCCACGACAAAGGAGACCGGCGTACGATGCGGCATAAGCAGCTCGAGCGTGTCGCCGCGGAGAAACTTGTTGCGCTGCGTCAAGACGGCGCTGCCGTCCTCTTCGCAGGACGTGACGACCGCCATGACCTCCGCGTCGCTGTCGTACATAGCGTCCGGGTAATACTGTCCCGGCTCACCGAAGTAAAATCCGGTGGTATACGGGCGGTGGCTGACCTTGCGCGTCTCCTCCACCCAAAGCGGGTCGAGTGACTCTCCGGAGAAGGCCGCATCGAGCGCGTGGCGGTACGCGTTCGTCACGACCGCCGTGTAGTAGGCGGATTTCATCCGTCCCTCGATCTTCAAGCTGCCGACGCCCGCCTCGAGAAGCTCCGGAACGTGCTCGATCATGCACATATCCCGGGAATTGAGGATATGCGTCCCGCCGTCTTCGCTGATCTCGAAATACTCGCCGGGCCGTGTCTCCTCAACGAGGTGATACTTCCAGCGGCAGGGCTGCGCGCATTGGCCGCGGTTGGCGTCCCGCCCGGTGAGATAATTGGAGAGCAGGCAGCGGCCTGAAAAGGAGACGCACATCGCGCCGTGCACGAAAGCCTCCAGCCGCAGCTCCGGCGGCGTGTTGGCGCGGATCTTGCGGATATCTGCGAGCGTGGTCTCGCGCGCGAGGACGACCGTGTCCGCCCCCAGAGCGTAAAGCGCGTTTGCCGCGGCGCTGTTGATCACGCCGAACTGCGTGCTCACGTGCCGCGCTACGCGGGGCGCGTGTCGCTTGGCAAGCTCCAAAACGCCCAGGTCCGCAATGATCAGCGCGTCGACGCCGGCCTCCTGCAGGAAGCCGAGATACCGCGGCAGCTCGTCGAGCTCATCCTCCAGCGGCAGGGTGTTGCAGGTCACGTAGATCCGCGCGCCGTGCGCGTGCGCAAGCTGCACCGCCTCGCTGAGCTCGTCGTCGGAAAAGTTAGCGGAAGCCGCACGCATCCCATAGCGTCTCCCGGCCAGATAGACCGCGTCCGCGCCGTAGTGCAGCGCCATCATCAGGCGCTCCCGATCGCCCGCCGGGCACAGCAGTTCCGCCTTAGCCGCCATAATCCTGCGTGGCCACGAAGGCTTCAAACTCGTAGTAGTTGGCGAAGAACCGGTGCGTGCCGGTCGCGGTATCCAGCGTGAAGTAGTAGTAATTGGTCATCTCCGGGCTGAGCGCGGCGTAGATCGAAGCGCGCCCGGGGTTGCAGATCGGCGTCGGCGGGAGTCCCTTGCGGTTGAGCGTATTGTAGGGGCTGTCCTCCGCGATCATCTCTGCGCTCGGCGCGCCCTCATGCTCTGGGTGCGCGTACAGGATCGTCGACTCCAGGCCCAGCGGCATACCGGCCTTCAGGCGATTGTAGATGACAGAGGCGATGCGGCCGCGCTCCGTGTCGTCGGCGGCCTCGCGTTCGATCATGGAGGCGACTGTGATGACCTCGCGGATCGAGAGTCCGCGGTTCTCCGCCATTTGCATCATATCGTCCGTCCAGACGTAATGGAAGTTTTCCAGGAATTTATTGATGGCGCTCGAGGCCTGCATCCCCACGTAGAACTGATAGGTGTCCGGGAACAGATAGCCCTCGAGGCGAACGGCCTCGCCCGTCTCCATATCTTCGAGGAAGCTGTAATTGAACTTGTACTCGGCTGCGGCCTGCATCAGATCGTCAAAGCTGCTCACGCCATTCTCCTCCAGGCGCATGAAGATCTGCCGCATATTGAATCCCTCGGGGAAGGTCACGTCGATGGTGAGCGACGCGCCAGAGCCTGGCCGCATATTCTGAACCAGCGCGCGGTAGTCAAAACTGGACTGCAGCTCGTACTCGCCCGGGCGCACCTTCGTCTCCGCATGGGAGACGCGGCAGAAAGCCTCAAACAGCCATTTGTATTCGATCAGGCCCGCTTCCTTGAGCGCGTCAGCCACGTAGTCGATATCCGCCGTCGTCACACGCTCCGTGCCCGTCTTATTCCCCTTGTCGTCAAAGGTGTCGACCGTTTCGGAGGTGAAGATGCTCATCGGCAGATTGACCTTCGCGGTAAAATCACCCTTATTCAAGGCGAGCATGTCGCTGGCCGCCATCCACGCGAGACACGCAAGGATCACGCTGATACACAGGATAAAGACGAAATACATGATCCCGCCGAGGCAGCCGGATTTGTACTCATGGCTCTGCCGCACGGGATGATAGTCCCGCTCAGACTCCGCGTCCCCCGTGTAATTGTGGATCTGCTCTCCCTCTTCGTCGATCAACAGCTTGTCCACGGCTTTGATAGCCGCCGCTTTTTCGCGCGAGCCTTTCTCGGAGGCGGGGTGCCGACCGGAAGCGGCCGCCTGCTCGTCGTGCAGCCGGAATATTTCGTTAATTTTGTCAAGGTCTTCCGCCATAAATGCCCTCCTGGCTCTGACTGTAGCGCTCCGTAACCGCTCCGGGCGCGTATGCATAAAATGACACGGGCGCCGAAAGCAGCCCTGTACCTGCACACGAATGCCCGCCGCCCTCCGCGCGGGGCGTACGGCAAAAAAAATCACAAGGCGCGGAGAAAGGGAAACGTCATGTTCTACAACGGCAACAACAACGGTCTCTGGATCATTATCCTCATCATCATTCTCTTCGGCTGCAACGGCAACGGCTGCGGCTGTGACAACGGCAACGGCTGCGGCTGCGGCTGCTGATCCCGCCGGGGGGCTTCTTCGGAAGCCCCATTTCTCATACTCCGCTAAGCGCGGATGCAGCGCAGGATCGCCTCGTAGATCTCGTCGTTTTTTTCCATGAGCTCGCGCTCGCACCCGTCCTTGTAACAGGGGATCCGCTTCCATCCGTAATAGGCGGCGGCCTGCTCGGCCGTGTGGAGACAGCGCTCGAGATAGGCGACGTCCTTCTCATGGATATCTGCCGTCGTGTGGTGCTTGGCCTCGCGGCGGCGCATACGTGCGAGCGAGGTCTGCAGATCCACCTCCAGATAGATGACGAGATCCGGCTTCGGCAAACCCATTTTGCCGTATTCCAGATCGGAAAGCCACGCGAAGAAAGCGGGCAGCTCGTCATCCCCGAGCTTGGCGCCCTGGTGGACGGCGTTGGAAGTCGTGTAACGATCGGAGAGGATGAGGCCGCCGTTTTCATAGATGCCGCCCCAGTCCGTCTTATACGCGGCATAACGGTCCACCGCGTAGAAAGTGGAGGCCGCGTAGGCGTTCACGTCGCTTGGGTGCGCGCCGAACTCCCCCGCCAGATACATACGGATCAGCGCGCTGCTGTCCTTGTCGTAGCGGGGAAATACGATATGATTATAAGCGATTTGGTCTCGTTCCATTCGCGCGCACAAGCGGCGGTATTGTGCGGATTTTCCGCTGCCGTCTATGCCCTCGAGGACGATCAGCTTACCTGCGGCCATTCTTCTCTCCGTTCTGCCGCGGCGCCCCGCGGCAAGCTGTATTCTCAGATCTGACTGAAGACCTCGCCGATCTTCTCGTGGATGACGAGGTCTGCGTAACTGTCGGCAGGCGTCGCGCTCAAATTGACGAGGACGAGCTTATTGCCGCGATAGTAGTTGATGAGCCCCGCCGCCGGATAGACGTTCAGCGAAGTGCCGCCGATGATCAGCACGTCGGCGTTTCGGATGTAATGGATCGCGGACGACATGATCTCCTGGTCGAGCGGCTCCTCATACAGGACGATATCGGGCCGGATGACGCCGCCGCATTCACAGCGCGGCACCCCCTCGCCGTGGTTGATGACCTCCTGCTGATAGGGACGGCGGCAGCGCGAGCAATAGGCGCGCAGGATGCTGCCGTGCAGCTCCAGCACATTTTTGCTCCCTGCAGCCTGGTGCAGACCGTCGATGTTCTGCGTTACGACCGCGCGCAGCTTCCCCTCCCGTTCAAGCTCTGCCAGGCGAAGGTGCGCCCGGTTCGGCTGCACGCCCTCGATGACGAGCTTTTCGCGGTGGAAGCGGTAGTATTCTTCAGGGTAGCGCTCAAAAAAGCTGTGGCTGAGAATA
>JAFUUR010000249.1 GCA_017477695.1 Oscillospiraceae bacterium
ACAGCCTGGATTTCGTCTGGTGTGAGCGCGTGTTCGCTCCCTGGGGAGATATGTATGCCGAGATGAAGAAGGCCGGGCTCCCGCTTTATGCCCTGGAGAGCGGCGACCCCGTCGGGGAATTCGACGCGGTCGCGTTTTCGATCGGTTATGAAATGGCCTATACCACCGTGCTGGACATGCTCGACATGGCGGGTCTCCCGCTGCGCTCGGCCGACAGGCAGGCGCTTTTGCCGTTCGTGTTCGCAGGGGGGACCGCCGCCGTGAATGCGGAACCGATGGCCCCGTTTATCGACGCGTTTATTCTCGGCGAGGGCGAGGAGGTCAACAACGAATTGCTGACGCTTCTGCGCACGGCGAAGTGCGAAGGCTGGAGCAAGCACGAATTTCTCGTCAGGGCCGCACAGATCGAGGGGATCTACGTGCCGTCCCTCTATGAGGTGCGCTACCACGAAGACGGCAGCATCGCCGCGGTGACCGCGACGGAGGGCGCGCCGGAGCGCGTCACGAAGCGGATCGTCGCCGATTTTGACAAAGCCCCTTTTCCGACGGATCCCATCGTGCCTTCGACGGAGGTCGTGCATGACCGCGTCAACCTCGAACTGTTTCGCGGGTGCGTGCGCGGCTGCCGCTTCTGCCAGGCAGGGCACGTATACCGCCCGATCCGCGCAAAAAAACCGGAAACGCTGATCCGCCAGGGGATCGAGACTCTGAAAAACACGGGGCATGAGGACGTGACGCTCCTCTCCCTCAGCACCAGCGATTACCGGCAGCTCCCGGCGCTCTGTGACGGGCTGCTGGAATATTGCGAGGAGCGCAGCATCGGCTTGTCCCTGCCTTCTCTCCGGGCGGACAATTTTTCCATGGAGATCATGGAGCGGCTGCAGAAGGTGCGCAAGAGCGGCTTGACCTTCGCCGTAGAGGGCGGGAGCCAGCGCCTGCGCGACGCGATCAACAAAAACGTGACGGAAGAGGACCTGCTCAACACCTGCCGGATCGCCTTCGCGGGCGGCTGGAACAGCGTGAAGCTCTACTATATGCTCGGCCTGCCGACGGAGACTGACGAGGACATCGTCGGGATCGCGGAAATGGCCAACCAGGTGCTGCACTGCTGGCGTACCTATGCGAAAAACAAGAACCGAGGCGTGCGCATCACCATCTCGACCTCCTGCTTCATTCCCAAGCCCCACAGCCCGTTCCAGTGGGAGGCACAGATCAGCATCGAAGAATACCTGCGGCGCGTGAACCTGCTGCGCAGCAGCATCACCGCCCGCAACGTGACCTATAACTGGCACGACGCGGAGACGAGTCTGATCGAGGCGGTGCTCTCAAAGGGGGACCGGCGGATCGCGGACGCGATCGAGGAGGTCTGGCGTCAGGGCGGCCGACTCGACGCGTGGACGGATTATTTTTCCTTCTCGCGCTGGATGGAGGCATTCGCCCACTGCGGCGTGGATCCGGCCTTCTACGCGAACCGGGAGATCCCGCTCGACAGCATCCTGCCCTGGGATCATATGGACGTGGGCGTGCGCAAGGCGCATCTGCTGCACGAGCGGGAGATGTGCTACCGCTCGGAGCTCTCTCCGGACTGTCGGAAGCGCTGCTCCGCCTGCGGTGCGGCCGCACTGCTGAAGGGAGGGCGCTGCGATGGATAAGCTCAGGCTTCTTTTTTCAAAGACCGGGCGGGCGGTCTATATCTCCCACCTGGATCTGATGCACACCATGCAGCGCGCCTTTTCCCGCGCGGGCTATACGCTGAAGTATTCCGAGGGATATAATCCGCATCCGCAGATATCGATCGCTCTGCCGCTCTCGGTCGGTACGGCGAGCCTCTGTGAGCTCATGGATTTCAGGCTTCGGGAGGACGCGGATCTCACCGCGCTGCCCGCGAGGCTGAGCGCCGTCCTGCCGGAGGGGCTCGAGGTGCTGGCGTGCTACGAGCCGCAGCGGAAAGCGGCCGAACTCAAGTGGCTCTCGGTCGAGGGCCTTTTCGAGTATGACGAGCGGGACACCGCCGAGATGGCGCGGGCGCTGAAAGCCTTCTATGAGCAGGAGAGCATCGTCATCACGAAAAAGACGAAGCGCGGCATGGGCGAGACGGATATCCGCCCGGGGATCCGGAGCGTGTCGTTCGCAGCCGCGGAGGAGGGCGTTCGCGTGTCGGCCGTCGTATCCGCGCAGGAGCCGACGATCAATCCGGATCTTCTGGCCGAGGCCCTGCGCCAGAAGGCGCCGGAGCTCGCGCCGGACTTCGCATCCTTTGCGCGCATGGAGACCTATGACGCCGCCATGCAGATCTACCGCTGAGACGGAAAGGAGCTTGCCGTGAAAAGAATCGCGATCTTTCAAAGCGACCTCGGCGTGGGCGGGATCCAGAAATCCATCGTCAATCTCCTGCGCAATTTTGACTATGCACAGTTCGAGGTGGATCTGTTCCTGTCCGAACGCAGCGAATTCTGGCAGGTGGACTTTCCGGAGCAGCTGCACGTTCGCTATCTGAAGCCCACGTCGTCCGTATACAAATTCATGCCCTTCGATCTGGCTCGCCGCCTCCTGCGCTACGATTTTTCCGACTGCGGAGAATACGACCTTGCGATCGACTTCAATTCCTATCAGTGCTCCTGCGCGGTCGGCGCGACCACGGTTCCGGCGCGCTCGCGCGTCATGTGGGTGCACAACAACGTGGAGATCAAGCTCGGCGACGAGTGGAAATACCGCGTGCTCTGGCATTTCTTCAAGGGCAAGTTCAAGTATTACGACGCGTTTGTTTACGTGTCCCGGGCGCTCGTGGAGCCGTTTCAGAAGATGTCCGGCGTGCGGGATAAGCCGTTTTACGTGATCCCCAATTATATCGACGTTGCGGAGATCCGGGAAAAGATGCTGGAAGAGCCGGCAGACCTTACGCTCGACGAGAGCGCGGTGAACTTTTGCGCGCTCGGTCGCCTCTGCCATCAGAAGGGCTACGACATCATGCTCGAGACCTTTGCCGCCGCCTGCGCGCAGCGGGAGGATCTGCGGCTCTACGTCATCGGCGACGGGCCCGACAGGGAAGCGCTGACCGCGCAGCGGGACGCGCTCGGCCTGCAGGACAAGGTGACCTTCCTCGGCAACCGGGAAAACCCGTATGCGTATATGAGCCGGATGGACGCCTTTTTATCCACTTCGCGCTACGAGGGCCAGCCGCTGAACATCATGGAGGCCATGGCGGTCGGCCTGCCGCTTTACTGCAGCAAAAACCTCGAAAAGTACACGGAGGGCCTCGTGGGCTGCGAAGACCTCACACAGGCGCTGCTCACGGTACGAAAGGCTGAAAAGCGCCCGGATCCGCTCGAGGCGTATAATACGGGCATCCTGCGCGCGATCGCCGGACTTGCCGCGGGAGAAGAATAAAACTTCCGGATTTCTCTAAAAATTGCTTGCAATACAAGAAAAACTATGGTATTATACCATAGCTTGTGCCGGGATGACCGGTACGCTTTAGAAAGGCGGTCCGCTGCCGCGGTTTTGACCCTCCGGTAAGAACGTCTATATGAAAGAAGGATTGGATTATGGATCTGGTCAAAATTCTCAGCGAGCAGTACATGAAGCCAGAGCTGCCCGAGATGAACGTGGGCGACACCGTGCGTGTCCTCGTCCGCGTCAAGGAAGGCAACCGCGAGCGCAACCAGGCTTTCGAGGGCACCATCATCGCCAAGAAGCATGGCGGTATCAACGAGACCATTACCGTGCGCCGCATCTCCTACGGCGTTGGCTGTGAGAAGGTTTTCCCCGTGCACTCTCCCTCCATCGTCTCCGTTACCACTGTCCGCAGAGGCAAAGTCCGCAGAGCGAAGCTCTACTATCTGCGCGATCGCGTGGGCAAGCGGGCGAAGGTCAAAGAGCGCCTGTAAGCGCAAAAACAGTTTTGTGGCGTCTTCTGTCGGAAGGCGCCACAAAGCATATCATCTGTTTTTACGGGACGCATGAGGTGCGTATGAACGAGCGCTGGAAAAACTGGATAGCGGAGCACTGGCTCGTTTACCTGATCGCGGCGCAGCCGCTGCTGGACGCGGTCGCGTTCTGGAACCGGAACGCGGTGGCCACCGTCGCGGGCTATATCCGGCTGGTGATCCTGCTCGCGCTGCCGCTGTACCTGCTGGTGACGCTGAAGGACAAAAGGCGGCTCCTGCTGGCGCTGACCGTCATGGGGGCCTATTGCGTCCTGCATATCCTCAACGGCTTCCGCGTGGGCTATATCAGCCTTTATTTCGACGTGTCCTATCTCGTCAAGGTGATCCAGATGCCGGTGCTGGCGGTATGCTTCGTGTATCTGATCCGCAGCGAGCAGACGAAGCGCCAGGCGCTCAAGGGCATCGTGATCGCGGCGGTGCTGGTCGGCTTCGGGCTGATCCTCGCCTATCTTACGGGGACAGGCAACGTCACCTACGGAGAGGGCCTTGGCTACAGCGGCTGGGTCATCAACGACAATCGCTGCGCGCATGCCATTATCCTGGTCACGCTCTCCGTCTGCTGCGCGTATCTCGCCGTCGAGTCGAGCCATATCCTGCCGACGGTCGTCGTGCCCGTTCTGATCACCATCGGCTTCATCACGAACGGCACCAAGAGCTGCTACTATTCGATCTTCGCCGTTTTCGGCGCGCTCACGGCATACCTTCTGCTCGAAAGGCCGATCCGCAAGGAAAAGCTCAAAGGCCCGGCGATCCTCGTGCTGGTCGCACTGATGATCTTCTCCGTCGTCATCTATCCCTATACGCCGCGGGCGCGGGTAACGGCGAAGGAGAACACCGCCTACCAGCGGCAGGGAGAGATCGAGGCGGCCGTCGAGGCGCTTGGCTATGATGTCACGCAGATGACCCCGCAGGAGCGCTTCGACAACGAAGAAGTGCGCGAGGTGTTCGCGTATTATTACTATCGGTATTTCATCGGCGTCCTGCCGGATATTTTCGACCGCTTCGGCATGGACCGCGTGCTGCTGCACTATGACATGACCACGGACGTGTATAAGCTGATCAACACGCGCGTCATGAAGATCGCCTATTCCGATATGATCTGGGAGGACAGCGACGCGCTGACGAAGCTCGTGGGCTTCGAGGTGTCCGAGATCGGCTTCGACGGTACGCACGACCTGGAGAACGACTGGCCGGCCATGCTGTATTATTACGGCTACCTGGGCCTCGCGCTGTACGTCCTGTTCATTCTGTACTTTCTGTATCTGGTGCTCCGGCGGCTGCTGCGCGCCTTCCGGGAGAGCTATACGGCGATCAATTTCACGCTGCTGCTGTGCCTGGCGCTCCAGCTTGGTCTGGCGCAATTCTCCGGCGCCATCCTGCGTCGGCCGAACGTATCGATCTATCTCTCGCTCGTCCTCGCGCTGATCTATTATCAGACGGTGCGCCTGCCGCGGCAAAGCGCTGCGGACGGAGAGGAGGCCGAGGCGTGAAGCTGAGTGTGATCGTCCCGGTCTACAATGCCGAGGCCTATCTGAGGGACTGCGTCGGCTCCCTGCTCGCGCAGACGGTCGACGACTACGAGCTGATCCTCATCGACGACGGCTCGACGGATCGCTCCTGGGAGCTGCTCGAAGCGTACGCCGGGGAAAACCCCGACCGCGTCGTTGTGAGACACGTTGAAAACGGCGGACAGGGCAGGGCGCGCAATATCGGCATCGAGCTTGCCCGGGGCGAGTATCTGGGCTTCGTGGACAGTGACGACTGGGTCCTCCCGGAGATGTACGCAAAGCTCCTGCGCAAGGCCGAGACGGAGCGGGCAGACGTCGTGGTCTGCGATATCAAAAAGATCTATGAGGACCGCAGTACGGAGCCGCTTTCCGCCTGGCGGGACGACAGGCCCATTGCCGCCGCGGGCTCCGCGTGCGACAAGCTCTTTCGCCGCAGCGCGGTGGGCGACGTTCGCTTTTCCGAGGGCACCTGGTACGAGGACTTCGCCTTCTCCGCAAAGGTGCTGATGCGGGCTGCGAAAACGGTGCACATCCCGGAAATGCTGTATATGTACCGCTGCGGGCAGCCGTCTACCATGCACAACAACAATGCAATCAAAAACCTGGACATGCTCAAGGTCATGGAGGATCTCAAGCGCTTCGTCGAGAGCGGCGAGGGCGAGCGGGATGATTATGAGTTCCTGCTCATCAACCATGTGCTGCTCGATTCGATCAGCCGTCTGGCGCAGCAGGATGCGCCGGAGCGCAAGGCGGTCATCCGCAGGATGCGCGACTACGTGCGCGAAAACGTCCCGGATCTGAACGCCTGCAGGAGCTACCGGCAGGAGAGCGGAAAGCGCCGCGCCGTCATGCGTATGAATTATATGGGCGGAGAGGACGCGGCCCAGCTCCTGCTGAAAGCAAAAAAGCGAATACTCGGATAAAAAAAGACAGGACGGCTCCGCCCTGTCTTTTTTGGTTCTATGTCAATAGTTGGGGTAGAACAAAAACGAAGAACCTAAGAAGAAGGAGCACGTGGCGCGCCACATGCTCCTTCTTCTTAGGTGTCATGAGGCACAATGCAGGATTCTAT
>JAFUUR010000250.1 GCA_017477695.1 Oscillospiraceae bacterium
CAGCAGCTCGCTCATGGCGACGCCGGTGAGGATGAAGCCGATCTGGCTCATGGAGGAGCAGGCCAGCGTGCGCTTGAGGTTGACGCTGAAGACGCCCAGCACGGCGCCGGTCGCCATGGTGATCATCGCCAGCACCAGCATGACGCGGCCCCACGCGGCGTCGTGCAGGAAGAGCTGCGCCGACAGCACCAGGATGCCGAAGATACCGGCCTTGGTGATGATGCCGGACAGCAGCGCGGAGGCCGTCGCCGGGGCGACGGGGTGCGCCGCGGGCAGCCAGGTGTGCAGCGGCCACATGCCGCACTTGGCACAGAAGCCGAAGGCGGTCAGCGCGCCTGCCACGTACAGGCGGCCGCGATCCGGATAAGCGGGCGCCAGGGTGCTCAGCGCGGCGATATCCACCGTGCCGAACATATCCTGCAGCAGGAAGAGGCCCATCAGCGTGACCAGGCCGCCGATGACCGCAAAGGCCAGGTAGCTGTCCGCCGCGTGCATGGCGCCCGGAGTCTCCTCGTGGGCGACCAGCGTCCAGGAGGCCACGCTCATCACCTCGAAGCAGACCAGCAGCGTGTACAGATCCGCCGCGAGGAAGACGCCCAGCGTCGCGCCCTCGGTGATCAGATAGTAGAGATAGTAGCGGCTCTTGTGCTCGGCATGGTCGAGATACTCCTGACCGAACACCGCGCTGCCGAACCAGAGCACCGAGCCCATCAGACACAGGATCCAGCGCAGCCCGTCGAGGCTGAAGCCAAGCCCCAGACCGCAGACGCCCGGGAACTGATACCGGACCGGCTGCGCAAAGCCCGCGCACAGCAGCGCGAACACCAGCGCCAGGACGACCGTTGGCACGAGCCAGCTCGTCACGGCGCGCACACGCAGCAGCGCGGCACTGCCGTTCTTATCGCCCGCCGTCCCGGCAAACCAGCACAGCAGGCCGCCCAGCACCGGCAGCAGCACCAGCACCGGCAGCAGAGAGGAAGCAAAGACGTTCGTCATTTCTCCTGCCTCCTTTCTCACATCAGGCCCGCCGTATAGGCGGACAGCACATTTTGCAGCAGGGGCATGAAGAAGATGAGCAGCAGCCCCAGCACGGCGCAGGCCCAGAGGGCCGACTTCATCCGCCGACCGGGATCGGTAAGCTCTTCCAGACCGGAGGCGTCAAAGCCCTCGGGCGGGAAGTATGCCTCCAGGATCAGGCCCAGCAGATACATGCCCGTGAGGAAGGCCGAGACGGCCAGCGCCGCGCAGCCTGTGATCGCAAGGGGCGAGGCCTGCTGCACCGCCGCCTGGGCGATGGCCCACTTGGAGGCGAAGCCGCACAGCGGCGGCACACCGATCAGACCGAGCGAGGCGATGGTGAACACCGCGAAAATGGCGGGCGTCTTCTTCGCATAGCCCGTATACTGGAAGACGTACTCCTGCACACCCTGCTCCAGCTCCTCCGTGCGGCACAGCAGCGCGCCAGCGCAGAAGAACAGCGCGATCTTAAGGGCGCTGTGCGCGATCATGTGCAGGATCGCAGCGGTCAGCCCCGCGCCGCTGCAGAGGGCCGCGCCCAGCAGCATGTAGCTCAGGTTGGAGACGGTGGAGTAGGCAAGGCGCCGCTTGAGGTGCTGCATGCGCAGCGCCATGGTGGAGCCGTAGACGATGGTGAACGCCGTCACGGCGAGCATGACGTTCTGCGCAAAGGTCCCCGCCAGGAAGGATGCGCCGTAACCGAAATACAGCAGGCGCAGGATGGCGAAGATGCCCGCGTTGACCACGGCCACCGCGTGCAGCAGCGCCGTGACCGGCGTAGGCGCGACGCCCGCGGAGGGCAGCCAGCCGTGAAACGGAAAGACCGCCGCCTTCACGCCGAAGCCGAAGAAGCCCAGCAGGAAGCCCACGCACAGCAGGGACTCATGTCCCACGGCGAGGCCGCGGTCCAGCGAGCCGCCGCCGAGGAAGATCAGGCCGCCGTAGTTATACAGGATCATCATGCTGAGGAAGGCCATAGCCGCGCCGCTCATGGAATACAGCAGGTACTTGAGTCCCGCGTGCTTCGCGACGCCGTCCATCTCGTGCATGACGAGCGGCAGGGTGCACAGCGTCAGCATCTCATAGAACAGATAAAGCGTGAAGAGATTGGCCGCCGTCGCGATGCCGATCACCACGCCGTAGGTCATGGTGAAGAAAGCGAAGAAACGGTTTTGCGCGCGGTCGTGCTGCATGTACTCGAAGGCGTACAGATCCGTGATGGGCCAGAGCACCGCGACGATCGCCAGGAATACGGCGGAAAGGCCGTCCACGTGCAGGGCGAGAGAAAAGTCCTCTCCGAAGATCGCGAAAAAGACGATGCGCTCAGCGCCGCCGGAGACGGCGCACCAGGCCAGCACCGCGAGCGCCGCGGCCGACACTGCGGAGCACAGCGCCATGACGAAGACGTTGCGCCGGTGCGTGTCCTCGATCGGTCGGATGAAAAGCAGCAGCCCGCCGATGAACGGGACCAGGATCAGAGCAAGAAGGATCAGTTTCATGCCGCGGCCCTCCTTACAGCAGACCGGCCGTCAAGCCGGAGATCCAGCCCAGCAGCTGCGTCGGGAACAGGCCCAGCAGCAGCGCCGCGGCTGCCAGCACGCATAGCGGCAGGCAGAAGCACCAGCCGCACTGTACGCTCTCATATTCGAATTCCTCCCCCGGGAAGAAGCCCTTGCTGACCGGGGAGAGCAGATAGCCCGCCGTCAGCAGCGCGGAGATCAGCAGGACCGCCGCGCCGATCCATCCGAGCGCTGGGAAGGCCGCGAGGCTTCCCTCCGCCAGGTACCACTTGGACACGAAGCCCGCGAAGGGCGGGATGCCCACCAGCGAGAGCCCGGTCACCGCGAAGCAGAACAGCGGCAGCGGCATGGAACGGCCGATCCCGTAGAGCTGTTCGACACGGGTCTTGCCCGTCTTGCAGATGAAAGCGCCCGCGCAGAGGAAGAGGCAGACCTTGGCGACCGAGTGGAACACAGCCTGCAGGATCGCCCCGGCAAAGCCCGCGGTATTGAGCAGCAGCAAGCCGAAGACCACGTAGCTCACCTGGGAGACCGTGGAATAGGCCAGGCGCTTTTTCAGCACCTTTTCCTTGTAGGCCAGCATACTGCCGGTGAAGACCGTCGCCAGCGCGAGCACCAGCACGGCGAGCTGCACGTAGGTCCCCCGCAGGGCCTGCGCGCCGACGAGATAGTAGACTGTGCGCAGGATGCCGAGCACGCCGCCCTTGGTGATGACGCCGGACAGCACGGCCGACGCCGGTGCCGGCGCCTCTGGATGCGCCTTGGGTAGCCAGTCGTGCAGGGGCATCATGCCGGCCTTGCCGCCGAAGCCCACGATCATCGCGAGGGCGGCGGCCAGCAGCAGCGGCGTTGCGGGCCCGCTCAGCGCGCCGCCGGGCGTAAACCGCGCGCCGCCGGTGCTGCGGTACATGACGAAGAAGCCGAAAAGCGCCAGGGCCGCGCCGAAGAGCGAATAGCCCAGATACTTCATGGCCGCGCGCCGCGAGGCCTCCGTCCCCTCGTGCAGGACGAGCGGGAAGCTCAAAAGCGTCATGGCCTCGTAGAACATGTAAAAGGTCAGCAGATTGCCCGCGTAGCACAGGCCGAGCATGGCGCTGAGCGTCAGCAGGAAGAAGACGTAGTATTCGCCGACCCGCTCGTGCAGGTACTCGAAGCCGAAGATCCCGCTCAGCAGGAACATGGCCGCGAACAGCACGGAGAAGATCCGGCCGACGCCATCAAGCCGCAGCTCCAGCGGCATGCCGGGCAGGCAGGGGATGCGCAGGCTCCCGGCGCAGAAGCAGCACGCCAGTACGAGCGCGAGCTCTATCGCCATCAGGGGGATCAGCAGCCGTTTCTCCGGCCTGCGCTTCGCGCAGACGGCCGTCAGCGCCGGCAGCAGGATGGGAAGCAGCAGCATGGTAGATGTCATACAGCGTCCCTCCCCTCTACAGCAGCGCGACGCCGCGCGTGATCAGCTCCATGAGCGGCTGCGCGAAGCAGCCGAGGAGCACCACGACCACGCTCATGCATACGACCGCGATCCTGAACGACAGGCAGGCTTCGTAAGGCCCGTGCACATAGGCCTCGCCGCCGGGGCCGGCCGGGGCTTCCCCGCCCTTCCAGATCTGAAGGATCGCGGGGAGGTAGTACCAGGCGTTGAGCAGGCTGGAGATGGCGATGGCCGTGAGCGACAGGATCATCTGCCAGCTCGGGATCCCTTCAGCCAGTGCGGCCCGGCCAAGCACCAGCTTGGTGACGAAGCCGGCCAGCAGCGGCAGGCCCACCATCGACAGACCGCCGACCGTGAAGCCGACGCCGGCCATGGGGCAGCGCCGCCCCGCGCCGCGCAGGTAATAGAGCTTTTTCTGGTGACCGGAGGCGTCGATGAGGCCGCCGGTCGAAACGAAGAGCAGGGGCTTTGTAAAGGCGTGGGCGATGATCTGGAAGATAGCAGCCGCCATGCCCGCAGTGGTGCACAGGCCGAGGCCCAGATAGATATAGCCCACCTGCGCGACGGACGAATAGGCGATCATGCGCTTGGCGTGCGGCTCCCGCACGGCCCAGATCGAGCCGTAGATCATCGCGCAGGCGCCCAGCACCAGCAGCACCGAGCCGACGCCCAGCGAGCCGATCTCCTCCGGGGTGAAGACCCGGCACATGACCTTGATGAGCAGGATGATGTAGCCCTTGAGCACCACGCCCGACAGCACCGCCGAGGACGCCGTCGTAGCGCTGCCGTGGGCGGTGGGCAGCCAGGTGTGGAACGGGAAGAGCGCGCTCTTGACGGCGAGCCCCACGCACATCATGCCCGCGAGCACGGCGAGTGGGTACTGATAGGCGCCCGTCCGGAACAGCCGCGTCACCGCCGGGAACAGGCTCGGCATCAGCAGATGCCCCGTGATCGTATACAGCATGGACACGCCGAAGAGGAACACGCCGCTGCCCACGAGGCTCATCATCAGATAGCGGATGGTGGCGACGATCGTCTGCCCGCTGTCCTTGGCCATGACGATGCTGCAGGCGGCGATGGTATTGATCTCGATGAACACGTAGCCGGTGAACATGTCGTTCGTGAAGCACAGCGCGAACAGTGAGGCCGCGAGCAGATCCATCATGATGTAATAGAGGTTCTGCTTTTCCGGGAGGATGTCTTCCTTCAGATCGGCCTCGCCGCCCAGCAGGGAGAAGCCCATCACCAGGCAGAACACCGTCGCGAGCAGCGCCTCGACGGGTCCGGAACGCAGCTCGTTGCCCCAGGGCGCGGGGAAGGCGCCCATCGAATAGGTGAACGACACGCCGCGCGCCGCGGTGGAAAAGCAGACGACGCCGTTGAGCACGGCGCAGACCGCCAGCATGGCGAGGGTCAGCGCCCGCGCCTTTTTCCCGTCGTGGATCAGCGTCGTCAGGATGCCGCAGAGCAGACTGATGAAGACGCAGAAAAACGGGTAATTCTCATAAAACAGCCGCATCGCTCAGTCCTCGCTTTTCTGCGCCTGCATCATGATCTCGTCGATATTGAGCGAGTGATACTTTTTGTACAGGCGCTGCGTAAGAGCAAGACCGAAGGCCGTGAACGACACCGAGACGACGATGCCGGTCAGGACCAGACCTGCGGGCAGTGGGTGGGAATAGACCTCCATGGTCGCGGTGACGGCGGGGTCGGCGATGATGGGAGCCAGGCGGCCCTCCACGTAGCCGGCGCTCGTCAGAAAGAGGAAAATGGCGCTGTCCATAAAGCCCATGGAGACGACCTTTTTGAACAGGCTGCGGTTAAAGAGCATGCCGCCCAGGCCGACGACGAAAAGGATGACCGAGGCCGCCTCGAAGCGGTTGGCGTGCAGCATCTGCAGGATGGCGTTGATGTCCACGTCAGAGGTCCCCCCTTCCGAAGTAGGTATAAAAGGCGTACATGGTGCAGGCGACCTCCAGCCCGACCGCCACGTTGATGGGCAGGATGATGCCCGCGGAGAGGATGCTGCCGGGTTTGCCCAGCGGGATGACGTTGGGCAGGCCGTTCGCGCCCACGTAGATGGTGTAGCAGATGAGCACTGCGTACAGGATCAGCGCGCCGACCTTGACGACGTGATAGATCCTGTGGCCGAAGAAGCTGTGCACCTTGCCCACGCCGTAGCCGTTTTCGCACAGGATCAGCGCGCCACCGAGGATGCTCCCGCCGGCAAAGCCGCCGCCGGGCGAGAGGTGGCCGTTGCAGAGGATGTAAAGCCCGTAGAGCAGGATGACGGGCATGAGGATCGTCGTGATATGTCCGAGGATCTGGTTGCGGTTCTCGCGGTCGAGCGCGTCGCTGCGCGCGAGCACGCGGCGATCCTCCTCAGTAGTGTTTTTCGCGTCCACGGCCAGCAGCATGATGACCGCCGTCGCGCCGAGGAAAAGCACGCAGCTCTCCCCGTAGGTATCGAAGCCTCGATACACGAGGATGATATTGGTCACAAGGTTCGTCGCGCCGACCTCCTGCATGCCCTGTTCGATGTAGCGGCGGGAGGTCTCGTTCTCCGGGGCGTTGTCCGCGTCGCCGAAGCGGGGCAGATACGCCACCGTTGCGAGCATGATGAGCAGGAACACGGCGCAGGAGGCGATGGTGATGACGCGCAGCAGAACGTTGCGCACGCGACCGGCGGAAGCGCTCAGCAGTCCCGGCCCGCTCTCGTACGCGCTCTCCTCCGCGGCCGGCTCCCGCGTCTGCTCGCGGTGCGCCGCGGGCTCGGGCAGGACAGGGCTGTCCCCCTCCGTCCAGCGCAGCAGCTTTTGATACCAGACAGGCGTTTTCATTTCTCATCCCCCGTCCCGACAAAGTGACGCATGCTCCTGATCGCCAGCAGGAACAGGATCGTATCGATCCCCACGCCCACGGCGGCCTCCGTAATCGCCAGGTCGGGCGCTTTCAGCAGCAGCCAGATCACGCTGAGCATGGTGCCGAAGGTGGCGTAGATGAGGATCGTCGGCAGAAGGTTCCGGGTAAAGTTTGCCGCGACGGCGCAGACGATCAGGCCGATCAGCAGCAGATATTCCAGTGCGATCATCGTTTCACCTCACAGTGTTGCTCGTAGTCGGGATTGGTCATGACCTCCACCCGGCTGATGCGGTGGGTGGAGACGGGCCCCGTCACCCATTGGAAGAGCAGGATCAGCACGATCTTCGCCGCCGCCCAGCCGAGGCCGCGCAGCACGATCAGTCCCGCGAAGATCAGAAGCGTCCCGAGCGTGTCGATCACGGCCGCGGCGTGGATACGCGTGAGCACGTAGTCAAACTTATATACACCGAAGACGGAGAGCACACAGCACACGGCGCCGAGGCCGATCAGCGCCGCGGCAAGGATCTCACGGATCATTGGCGCACCTCCTCGTCCCCGGTGGGCGGCGCCGCCGCTTTTTCCCGCTTGTCCAGCACGTGGTTCTGCAGGAAACGGCAGAGCACGATCACCATCAAAAAGCTCAGAAGCGCGAACACAAGGCCGATATCGAGGATATAGTCCGTCCCGAGCAGGACGGCCAGGATCACGATGACGTTCACGCCCAGCGTGCCGAGCATGTTGGCCGCCACGATCTTATCCGTAAAGCGCTTTCCCAGTACGGCGTAGAGGAGCGAGAACAACACCAGCACGCCCAGTACCGAGAGGATCACGATCAGATATCTGTGCATCCAAAGGCTCATGCTTTTCCCTCCTCTGCCGCGGCAGCCCCGTTCAGACTGCGCTCCATGGCCATCAACTGCCGGTTCAGGCCGCTGTCCGGCGTGCCCTCGGCAAATTCCGTGTTCAGCCCGTGGACCGTCAGCACGCTCCCGTCGATCCCGATTGTATAGGTGCCCGGCGTGATCGTGATGGAGTTTGCGAGGATGGTCTGCAGGTAGCTCTTATGGAGCCGGCTGTCAAAGCGGAAGATCTGCGGCCGCACCAGGCTGCTGCCCGGCGCGAGGATGACGCGCAGCGTGGCAAGGTTCGCCTTGATGATCTCCACGAACAGGCAGGCCGCGTAGCGCAGCAGCTTTCCCCCGATCTTCACGACCTTGTGGCTGCGCTCCGCAGACCAGCCGCAGATCTTCACGGCAAACACCGTGACCACCGCGCTGAACACGAGACCGAAGCCGACCACGTCCCAGGTGCAGCGGCCGTTGAATAGCAGCCAGAGCGCGAAGAAGAACAGGAATATCAGCATAGGCAATCCCTCCGCTTCGATAACGATCCCCGTTTCGGCTCAGATCGTTAAATCTCAGACACTCGCGATCATGAAAACCGATCGCTTCGCGTCATACTTAAGCAATATTATATCAAGGCTTTAATGATTACACAACGGGATATTCCCGCAGTATATAAAATTTTTTATGCTTTTCCAGCTCTATCCGACCGTGAAAGCGCAACGCGGGCCCCTCTTCGGGTCCCGCGTTGTGTCAGGTTTTGCATTCAAATGATCAGGCCGTACTTCTCCGCGAGCGGCAGGAGCTCCTTCTCCGCAAGCGGCCCCTCGTACAGCGCGCGGCCCTGGTACAGGCGCAGCGCCTGCTCGAGCAGCGCCGCGTCGCCGCAGCGCAGGCACAGGGGCTTTGCGATGAGATACTGGCAGTCGGCAAACTCGTCCAGCTCCTCCACGCGGCGGATCTCCACCGTCACGACGGAGGCCTCCCCCTCCATGGCGTCCTCCAGGCGTTCCTCCAGCGAACCGTCACAGAAGATCGCCGGGCCGGAGGGCGTCGCGGGGTCGAGGAAAAACAGCTCCTTTTCCGTTGCGCAGGGCAGCAGATCCGCCTGCTGCGGCGCGGGCCGGCGCATGGAGAGGCCTGCCGCCGCCTGCTTCAATGCCGCGACGTGGGCGCGCTCCGTCCCACAGCAGCCGCCGAAGATGGCCACCCCCGCCTCCGCCATCTCTTCCAGATAGGCGGTGAAGGCCTCCGGCGGGCAGTCGTATACCGAGCGGCCGTCGCGGATCTCCGGCATGCCGGCGTTGGGCTTCGCGATCAGCGGCACGCGGGCAATCTCACCCAGGCGCTTGAGCTGCACGCTCATCTCTCCCGGGCCGACCGAGCAGTTGAGGCCGAAGGCGTCCACGCCCATGCCCTGCAGGATCTGCAGCACAGCCGCCACGTCGGAGCCGGTCAGGGTGCGCCCGTGCTCGTCGCAGGTGAAAGAGACGAACACTGGCTTTTCGCTCACACTTCTGACCGCGAGGACCGCGGCGCGCGCCTCCGCCACGGTCATCATCGTCTCGATCACGAAAAGATCCACGCCCGCTTTTTCCAACGCCGCCGCCTGTTCGGTGTAGATCTCCACCAGCTCCTCAAAGCCGGTATCGCCCAATGGATAGAGAAAAAGCCCCGTCGGCGCGAGGTCGCCCGCCACCCAGGCCCTGCCGCCCGCCGCCTCGCGGCTGAGCGCGGCCAGGCGGACGTTGAACTCCTCCACCCGGTTGAAGATCCCGTGCGCCTCGAGCTTGGTGCGGTTGGCGCCGAAGGTGGGCGCGTAGACGATGTTGCTGCCGGCTTCCACGTAGCCCCGCTGGATCTCCCGGATCGCGTCCGGGTGTTCGAGCGTCCAGGCCTCCGCGCAGGTCTCGCCGGTGTAGCCGCGCTTTTGCAGTTCCGTCCCGGTCGCGCCGTCCAGGATCAGGGGAAATCTCAGTTCCATTCTTCGTCGTCCTCCTCATAAAACAGCATCTGCTCCGGGTATTCCCGGTTAAAGTCCCTGTCGCCCGACAGCTCCAGATACCGGCAGCCGTCGCGGATCCGCGCGAGCGTTTCCCTGGCCGCGGGGTCGAGCAGCGCCATGCGCGCCCCGGCGAGCGAGGCGTTGCCCAGGAGGACCGTTTTTCCGGTCAGCTCCTCCGGCAGCATGCCGATGGCCGCCGCGCTGCGTACGTCCATATAAGTGCCGAAGCCCCCGGCCAGATACAATCTGTCAAGCTGACCGGCGCGCAGCCCGGTCTTCCGCAGCAGCACGGCGATCCCCGCCGCGACGGCCGCCTTGGCAAGCTGGAGCCGGCGCACGTCGCCCGCGGTGAGATACACCGCGCGGTCCTCTGTCAGATAGAAAATGCCGTTGCCGTTTTCATCCTCCCCCAGCCAGCGCCTGTAACCCTCCGGGGCCTCGTCCG
>JAFUUR010000251.1 GCA_017477695.1 Oscillospiraceae bacterium
GCTGCTGATCGGCGGCGTGTCCGTCGCGCTGCTCTCCCTGCTGACCGGACTATTGTTTGCCATTGTTGAGAAAAGCACCATGAAACACAGAGCAATACAATCATAATTCAATATTGTGCCGAATCAAAACCCAACGAAGCGGTTTTGATTCGGAGAGGAAAAACAATGTCATCGGTCAATATGGCCGAGGAACGAAGCCATATGACCTTATGGCATTGTTTTGACGAAAGGAGGAAAACAAACATGAAGAAAACCGTATCCATCATCCTGATCATTGCACTGGCTCTGAGCATGGTGCTGTCTCTCGCCGCCTGCGGGCAGACCAAGCAGCAGGGCCCCGTCATCCGCGTGGGCTCCAAGGATTTCACCGAAAACCTGATCGTCGCTGAGATCTACGCGCTGGCGCTGGAGGACGCGGGCTACACGGTGGAGCGCAAGCTGAACATCGCCGGTTCTGTGGTCCATACCGCCATCACCTCCGGGGAGATCGACCTCTATCCCGAGTACACCGGGACGGGCCTTCTCGCCATTTTGCAGCTGCCTATGAGCAGCGATCCCGATGAGGTCTATAACACGGTCAAGGCGGCCTATGACGAGCAGTTTCAAATCACCTGGCTCGACTCCACCGATGTGAACGACCGCAACGGCCTCGCCATCCGCACCGAGGTCGCGCAGCAGTACAACATCTACACCATGTCCGATCTGCAGCGGGAGGCGGAGCACATCCGCGTCTGCTCCCAGGGCGAGTTTGAATACCGCGAGGACGGCATCCCCGGCATGACCAAGGTCTACGGGCCCTTCAACTTTGCCTCCATCAACGTCTATGACAACGGCATCAAGTACCAGATTCTCGAGCAGGGCGAGGCTGATCTCTGCCCCGGTTACTCCACCGATGCGCAGCTGGTGAACACGGACAAATTCACCTACCTCGAGGACGATAAGGGCTTCTGGCCGCCCTATTACCTGGCACCCATCGTGCGCAATGAGGTGCTGGAGGCCAACCCCGAGATTGCCGGGATCCTGAACGCGGTCAGCGCCAAGCTGGATACCGAGACGATGGTCTCGCTCAATGCCAAGGTGGATATCGACCATATGGAGTATGAGGAAGTAGCCCGCGAGTTTTATGAGACGGTGTGCAAATGAACACGGCCATTGAATTTCGAGACGTCACCAAAACCTTCAAGGGCGCAAACTACAGCGCGGTGGATCATGTGAGCCTGACGGTGAACGAGGGCGAATTCGTTACGATCCTCGGCTCCTCAGGCTGCGGCAAGACCACGCTTTTGAAGATGATCAACCGGCTCTACGAGCCGGATAGCGGCAGCATCATCCTCTTCGGGGAGGATATCGCCACCGTGGACGTGGTAAAGGTGCGGCGGCGTATCGGCTACGTGATCCAGCAGATCGGCCTGTTCCCACATTACACCGTTGGCGAGAACATCGCTACTGTGCCCAAGCTCCTGGGCTGGGATAAAGCGAAGATCGCCTTGCGTGTGGATGAGCTGCTGGATCTGGTGGGCCTGGAGCCCAAGGAGTTCCGGGACCGCTATCCTGCCCAGCTCTCCGGCGGGCAGCAGCAACGGATCGGGCTTGCCCGCGCACTGGCCATCGACCCGAAGATCATGCTGATGGACGAGCCCTTCGGCGCCATCGACTCCATCACGCGCGAGAAGCTGCAGGACGAGCTGCTGACGCTCCACCGGGAAATGGGCAAGACCATCCTCTTTGTCACCCACGACATTGAGGAGGCCTTCAAGCTGGGCGACCGGGTGATCATCATGAACGAGGGAAAGATCCTCCAGTTTGACACGCCCGAGGCCATCATCCGGCAGCCCGCTGATCCCTTTGTGCAATCGTTGGTGGACTCCGCCAAGGTCAAGGAGGCCTTTTGGAGGGAGTATCTATAACTATGTATCCATGTCCGCGAAGCGGACATAAGCGGGCATAATGCCCGCAACCGGTGCAAATATGCGCCGGTTGGATACGCCGTTACAATGTGGTCTCCAGCAGCGCACAATTTGTGCGCTGCTGCGCAAAACATGGTTTTGCGCTTTTCGATGGTTTCGTAAAGCGGGGCTACTTTATGAAATCATCGAAAAGGAGACCTAAATTATGATCGCCTACGCTTCCCGGTACTATGACAAGCTGCTCTCCGCCACGCTGGAGCATCTGGAGATTGTGGTGATCACGCTGCTGATTTCCCTCGCCCTCGCCGCGGTGCTGACCGTGGCCTGCAGCTACTCCAAAACGCTGTCGCGCTTTCTGCTGAATTTGTTTTCCATGATCTATTCCATCCCCAGCCTTGCGCTGCTGGCGCTGCTGATCCCGGTGACGGGGCTCGGCCGAAAGACCGCCATTGTCGCGCTGGTGATCTACAACCAGTATCTGCTGTTGCGCAACTTCCTCGCAGGGCTTGACGGCGTAGATCGCGGCGTGGTGGAGGCGGCCACTGGTATGGGTATGACCCATATGCAGCTTCTGTGGAAAGTGCAGGTGCCGCTGGCGAAGGGTGCGCTGATCGCGGGGCTTCGCATCGCGCTGGTCTCCACGGTGGGCATTGCCACCATCGCGGCTTCCATCAACGCGGGCGGCCTCGGCAGCATCCTCTTTGACGGCCTGCGCACGATGAACGTCGCCAAGATCCTCTGGGGAAGTCTCCTGTCCGCGGTGCTTGCGATCCTGATCGACCGTCTGCTCCTGCTCGTGGAGCGACGCGGGAGCAAACGGCATTCTCTTTGACGCGTGCCGGGTGCGCGCTGATATCCGTGAAGTCCGGTCGTTATGGACGGCAACGGTGTAACGCTTATTCTTCGCAGCCGGCGTTCAAGTGTATAAGGGCTGGCAAAAGGAGACGGTATCTGCATTGATGCAGATACCGTCTCCTTATTATTTTGTATTCTCGTTGGGTCAACCCACGCTGAGCTCGCCCCGGCGCGCATTGACAGCCGCGTCATACAGACAGCAGATGCCGCCGCGCTGATGATCGATGCAGCTCAGTCCAGGCACGACTCGGTCTCGTATACCTTACCGGCCTTCATGACGAACGCGCAGTCAAGCAGCGCTTTGGGATCGTGCATAACGTCCCGGCTCCAGGCGGAAATATCCGCGGCCTTTCCCGGCTCGATGGTGCCGATCTCATCGGAGAGGCCCAGGATCTCCGCATTGATCCCGGTGGCGGCTTTCAGTGCTCTGAAAGGATCCATCCCGCTGTTCATCCAGGCCATGAACTCATAGCCGCTTTCGTAGTTCTGATGATTGGCTACGAAGTCCGTCCCATAGCCCAATTTGATCTTGCTGCTGCAAATGACCTCGCGTCCGGCCTGCAGCGCATCCTTGTACAGCTCCAGCTTCTGCCGGAACTCGGGCTGCTTATCCTTTATTGCCTCCGGATCGTAATGGACCGCTTCCTCGTAAGGAGAAAAGGTCGGTACCAGATACAGGCCTTTTTCTTCGAACATGGCCGCCGTCTCCCTGTCCATCAGGGAGCCGTGCTCCATGCCGTCGATGCCGAAGCGGATGAGCTTCTGCATGAGAGCCGGGGTGTATACGTGGGCCGTCACGGTCTTGCCGAGCTCATGTGCCGTTCGGATGATGGCTTCTAGCTCCTCGTCATTGAGCTGCTGCTGCACCGGCGTATCGTTGGGTGTGAAGAAGCCCCCCGTCGCCATGATTTTGATAAAATCGCTGCCGTACTTGATCTGTTCCCGCACGGCGCCGACGAAAAAATCCCTGCCGTTTCCGAGCGTCGTTCTCTGATGCTGGAGCAGCGCGGAGAGCTCCGGATTTCTGGAAAAGCCCTGGGAGAGATCTCCATGGCTCCCCGGTGAGCACAGGAACAGCGGAGCCGCAACGATGCGCGCTCCCTCCAGATAGCCTGCCGCGATCGCCCGTTTGACGTCAAGCACACCGTATCCCTTGCTGGTGATGCCGCCCACGTGGCGCACGGTCGTAAAGCCACGCAGCAGCGCTTTTTTCGCACAGCGGGCAATGGCCAGCGTTTTCGCCTCTTCAGAAGTGGAGTAGACCTCTTCCCGGATGGTATGCCAGTCCAGGAAGTCCATGTGCATATGGGCGTCGATCAAGCCGGGCGTCACCTGATAAGCGCCCAGGTCGATCTCCCTCGTCCCCTCGGGCACAGGGACCGCCGTACCTACGGCAGCGATCCGATCGTCCTCTACCAGGATCTGCTGATCATGCTTCCACTCCTCTGTCACGCCGTCATACAACAGGCCGCAGCGAATACGTGTATATTTCCCGTTCATTTCTTTCTCCTGCATAAAGCTGCATCACAGTCTGTAAATATCCGTATATTTTTCCGTTAAGTACCGCAGATAGGGTCCGGCCGAAAGCTCCTCGCCCGCTGCGTCCCACAGGACCTGGCGGGGCGTCTTTGTGGACGCGAAGCGGTGGATATGCGACACGTTCCAGTCCAGCACCCGTGAAAAGTCTCCGCTTCGGATCCGGTCGAACATGTCGGGGATCTCTTTCTCCATGGCGTAGAGAAAATGGCCGTCGTAGCAGTTTCCCAGCATATAGCTTTGGAAATAGCAGATATAGCCGCTGAACCAATGCATATCCTGCAGCACGCCCTCGGCGTCGTTTTGCGGGCATACGCCCAGGTAGGCCGTCGAAAGCTCGTTCCAGGCCGCCGGGAGCTCCTCAAAGGCCAGGCCTCCGTCCAGGAGCGCCTTTTCCAACTCATACCGCAGGATAAGATGCAGGTTGTAGCTGATCTCGTCCGACGTTAGACGCAGGGGTGTGATGCGGATCGCGTTCAGCGCCCGGTAAAACCGCTCCGGAGACGTTCCCCTTAGCTCTGGGAAATACTTCTCCGCCGCCGGCAGAAAATGCTCCCAGAAGGGCAGGCTGCGTCCCAGCATGTTTTCCTGAAAGCGCGCCTGTGACTCGTCGATCGGAAGCGAGGTCGAAACCGCAAGCGTCGTCCCGTCCAGAGCCGGGTCCATGTTCTGCCAGTGGATAGCGTGCCCGCCCTCGTGGAGGCTGGACAGCACAGCGCGCGTGAAATCATCCTCAAAGTAACGGCAGGTAAAGCGGATATCGTTTCGGAAGTTGAAGGTCGTATAGGGGTGCGCCCCCTCATCCACGCGGCCCTTATCGAAATCATATCCCACTGCCTGAAGGACCTCACGGCAAAAGGCGATCTGCTTCTCCTTGGGAAAGAGACCTTGCAGGGGCGCCGGATCCGGCTGAGGCGCCTCCCGAAGCCGCTGAAAGAACGGCACGAGGCAGGCCTTGAGCTCCTCATACAGCCGGTCGATCTGCTGCCGCGTGCTGCCCGCTTCCCATTCGTCCATGAGCCCTGTCACTGGGTCATCCGCGAAGCCGGCGCAGTTGATCAGTTCTTTCTTATAAGCGAACTCCTGCTTCAGGTACGGAAGCACCATGCGAAAATCGTTCTTTGCTCTGGCTTCCGCCCACACGTGCTCCGTTTTCAGGTTGTGATCCGCATAGGCAGCATAGAGCGCCTCCGGCACCCGGGTCAGCTTATCATAGTTTTTGCGCGCCTTCCGTACCATAGTCTGCAGCACGGGATCGGATAACGGTGCTGCCTCCAGCTCCAGCAAAAGCGCTTCCATCTCAGGAGAAGTCTCCGCCGCGTGAAGCTGTCCGGCCAGAAAGCCCATCTCCTCTCCGCGATACGCGGCCGCGTCCTTTGGCATCGCGACGCGCATGTCCCAGGAGAGGGTCTGACTGATATTGGTGAGATAATCGATCCTCCGCATGAGCGCTTTGAATCGTTTTTCCGCATTGCTGTTCATTGTTTATTCCCGCTCCCCACCGCACAAATGACAGGCCACGGTGCTGTTTCCCATCTGCACGAGCTCCGGGGCGCGTTGCGCACATGACGGCATCGCCCAGCGGCAGCGGCTGCGGAAGCGGCAGCCGGGAGGCGGATTGATGGGGCTCGTCACATCCCCCTCCAGGATGATCCTGTCCGGATGGAC
>JAFUUR010000252.1 GCA_017477695.1 Oscillospiraceae bacterium
CATTGAGATTTATTATTCTTTTGTTGGCAAGGTGGACTTGCCCGAATAACCGCCCGACCTATCCGACACAATGCGCAAGTGCCGGATAGGAACGGCAAAATTTTTTACACTTCTATTACTTCTTTATCGCACATCAGTAAATGCAGCGGGGCTCTCGTCTTGTTTGCAGGCCGGGCGTCATCCCCTGGCCTTGTACGTGTCCGTTTTGATCCAGCCGGCCTGCTTCGTGGCCTCCACGATGACGCAGGAGTAGCCAGCGCCCTTCGCGATCACGATCACGTCCGTGCCGCCCTTGAGGCGGAAATAGTTGTCCTTCGCCAGTACGTTGGCCGCGTTCGGGTTCAGATACGCGTTGGTCGAGCCGGTAGTCGTCGCGTACTCGTATTCCTTGAGATAATAGGACTCCTTGCGCGGGTACACCACGTCAGCGCCGATCGCGTCCAGGTCGGCGGCGCTCGGCGCGTCGCCCAGCACGAGCGGCGCTTCCGCCTCCTGATAACGGCAGGCGGAGATCTCCGTAATGGCGGCCGCGTCGTGCGCGCTGCCGGGATAGACGTCCTCGATCGTGACGAGGAGCGTCTCCGTGCTGACGGGCTCGCCGAGCCGCAGCCAGACGTCCGCGTTTTCATCGGCGAGCGTGTACGTGCCGCTGCTGCCGTCCGAGAAGGTGAAGCGCAGCGTCTTCGGCCTGCCGTAGCTCTCGTAATACTGCGTGTAGCCCGGGTGCACGCGCAGGACGCTGACCGTCTCCTGCCCTGCGAAGCGCAGCAGGATCGACTCGCCCGTTCCGTCTCCCCCGGCGCCCTCGATCCACGCGGTGCCCGGATGCTCGTCCACGGCTCTCCCGGCGGCGTATACGGTGCCGTCGCTGCTCAGCTCGGAGCTCGCCTGCGCCGCGGCGACCGGGATCGTCTCCAGGGCGGCCTCGTCCGCGTCCATCTCCGTGAAGGTGATCCCCTCCTCGGCCGTGCTCTCCGGCAGCGGCGTCGGGTCCGTCGGATCCACTACTCCGCCGCCCAGCGCAAAGAATGCGATCACCGCGACCACGACCAGCCCCAGCACGATGAACGGCCATTTTCTCGGAGGAGGCGGCGGAGGAGGCGGCTCCGGGAGCTTCTCTCCGTCCCCCCTGCACTCGTCCATCGGCTCGACCAGCTTTTCATAGAACGCCGTCTCGTCCTCATACGAAAACTTGTACAGGGCGCGCAGCCGCCCGGCGCGCATGTCCAGCCCGTCGGACAGCTCCGTTTCCTCGAGATAGACGAGCAGCGTCGGTTTCTCATTCTTGCGCGCGTAGGCCAGCTCGTCCTTGCAGTTTGCGGACTGCATGTAGGCCTTGCTGATCAAGGCCAGGAAAAAGCTGGAGTTCTTCAAATGGGTGGCGACGTTTTCTTCCCATTCCACCCCCGGCGTGATCCCCTCGTCGTACCAGATGCGGCAGCCTTTTTCCTTCAGCCTCCTTATGATCTCCGCCGCGTCGTTCGCGTTCTCGTGCGAATAGCTGAGAAACACGTAGGGCTTTTCTCCCTCGTAAGGGGCAAGCCGCCTGTCTTCAAACACCATGCTCTGTCCCACTCCCGTCAAATGGAATGTTTTCCATATCCTTGCCGCCAAACGTGCCGCTTGACGGCAAAAGCGATCGAGGGTTCGATCGTTTTCTCTATCCGATGATTTATTATACGAAATGACACGAAAAAAAGCAAGTACGGCGTGCACGCCGCGCTTGCTTTTATGTTCTGTCCATGCCGTTCCCTCTTCCGGCCGCTCACGCGCGCGGACGGGCAGCGCGTGCTGTGCACCACGCCATCAGCACCAGGATCGCCGCCAGGTAGGCCGGCAGGAAGCGAGTGCCGAGCACGCGCGTCAGCAGGCCGAATAACGGCGGCATCAGGGAACTGCCCACGTAGGCGCTGGCCATCTGCACGCCGACGACGGCCTGTGAGTGTGCGCGCCCGAAACGCGCGGGCGTCGCATGCAGCATGCTCGGGTAGATGGGCGCGCAGCCCAGACCGAGCAGGCCGAAGCCCAGGAGCGCCGCGGCGTTCGGCAGCGGCAGCAGGATCCCCAGCACCCCCGCCGTCAGGATCAGCTCACCGAGCCGCACCATGCGCCCGTCGTCCAGGCGCAGCGTGAGAAAACCGCTTGCGGCGCGCCCCAGGGTGATGCCCAGGAAAAACAGGCTCGCGCAGCGCGCCGCGGTGACCTCCGGCACGCCTCGGGCGGTCACCAGGTAGCTGCTGGCCCAAAGTCCGGCGGTCTGCTCCAGCGCGCAGTAGCAGAAGAAGCCGAGCATCGTTGCCTTCGCGCCCGGAAGGCGCAGGATC
>JAFUUR010000253.1 GCA_017477695.1 Oscillospiraceae bacterium
CGGCAGCCTGATCTACAGCCTGTATATGACCGGAGCGGCCACCGGTGACAGTCTGCCCCTGAACCAGCAGCTGGCGTTCGCTCAGTTCAACGTGATCCGCAAGGTCGCCCAGGCGGACAACTGCGTGATCATGGGCCGCTGCGCCGACTACGTGCTGCGAAACCGGGACGACGTGGTCCGGGTCTTCATCATGGCCGACGAAGCTTTTCGCGTCAAGACCATGATGGGGCGGAAAGGTCTGAGCGAGGAGCAGGCGCGCAAGCTGGTCAAGCAGGTCGACAAGGACCGGGCGAGCTATTATAAGTATTATACCGACCAGATCTGGGGCGAAAAAGAAAACTTTGACCTGTGCATCAACAGCGCCCGTACCGGCGTAGAGGGCGCAGCGCAGATCATCCGCGCCTATATCGACGCCGCGGAGAAGGGAGGAAAGGCGTGATCGAAACGACGATGTCCGAGCTTTGCGGCTTCGAAGAAGGACAGAACGCTTTCAACGATTTCATCGGCCTGCGCGACGTGCGCATCGAGGACGACGGCAGCTATTATCTGATCCTGCACGTGACGGAGAGCATGCTCAATCCTTATAGGACACTGCACGGGGCGGTCCTGTTCGCCCTGTGTGACAGCGCCGTCGGCAGCTATATGGACAGCAGGCAGCAGCCCTGTGTGACGATGAGCAGCGATATGAGCTTTTACCGTCCCGCCGTCGAAGGAGATGTGCTCACGGCGCGGGTCATCGAGCGCAAGATGGGCAGGCAGGTCAACGTGTTGACGGTCGAGGTCATGAACCAGCGGCAGGAGCTGATCGCAGAGAGCAGCTTTCACATGTACCGCGTAGACAGAACGAAACCCGGCGGCAAATAAGCCGCCGGGTTTTGGTTATACGGTTCATTCCTCTTCGTCTGGCTCGGACTCCAACGCAGCCTGCCTGTTTTTCACATAGCGCCCGACGAGCATAAGGCCGAGAAAGCACGCCGCGAAAACGACGACTCCGGAGATGGCCGCGGCTGCGAGGGCGCCGTAGCCTTTCCCGTAGCGGAGATAGACGCTTGCAAATGCCAGCAGGGAAAAGACGACGCCGGTGATCAGGGAAAGGAGAAGGCTGCTCTTCCATCCGGTCTGGATATGCCGGTCGTAAATGCCCGCCCTGGCCGTCGCAACGCCGACGTAGACGCACAGGAGCATGAACAGGATATACTCCCCGGCGACGCTTCGCAGATCAGGCCCCGAGACGACGAATTGAACGGCGATCGCGGCGAGCAGGCCCCAGAAGGCCAGCCAGAAGCCGTTGTGTTCGATCTTGAGCAGCTTGAGCTCCTGCATCTCATCCAGTTGATTTTCTTTCTTAAACATCGTTTTCTTCCTCCCAAAACAGATCGTTCAAGGTCACACCGAGGGCTTTGCAGATCGCAACGCACAGCTTGATCGAGGGGTTGAATTCCCCCGACTCGATCAGCCCGATCGTCTGGCGGGTGACGCCCGCCCTGCGCGCAAGCTCCGTCTGCGACATGTCCAGCTCGATGCGCCGAAATTTCATTTTCAGATTACGCAACGTTCCTCACCTCTTGACGATGTAAAGTATAGTATACATCGCCTAAAATGTCAAGTATATTTTACAAATTAAATTTATATTTTCTGTTTGCAAATAAAAAAACACCCGCGCTGTGCAGCAACAACGCGGGTATGGATTCAGTTGAAGCTGTCTGTGCGCCGGCGGAAGAGCTGCTCGACGCGATCGCGCAGCTGCGTGTTTTCGGGACTGGCCAGGTCGGGGTCGGATGCAAGCAGAGCGTTTGCCTCCTGCTGTGCGCGCTGCAGGATCTCCGTGTCTGCGCCGAGATCGGCGATGTGCGTCTCCGGCAGGCCGTGCTGCCGTGAGCCGAAAAAGTCGCCCGGGCCGCGCAGACGCAGATCCTCTTCGGAAATCTTGAAGCCGTCATTGGTCTGACACATGATCCTGAGTCTCGCACGGACGTCTTCGTTGTCTGCGTCAGAGACGAGGATGCAGTAACTCTTGTGCGCGCCGCGGCCGACGCGCCCGCGCAGCTGGTGGAGCTGGCTCAGACCAAAGCGCTCCGCGTTTTCCACGATCATCAGAGCCGCATTCGGCACGTCCACGCCGACCTCGATCACCGTGGTCGAGACCAGCACGTCCGTTTCCCCGGCGAGGAACGCGGCCATGACGGCGTCCTTATCCCGGGCCTTCATCTTGCCGTGGACGCAGGCGATGCGCAGCTCGGGGAAAGTCGAGGCCAGGTCCCGGGCATGCTCCTCGGCGGAGCGGAGCGGCATGGGCAGGTCTTCATTCTCATCCACCATCGGGCACACGACGAAGACCTGGCGGCCCTCAGCGCACAGCTTGCGGATGAAGCCGTTCAGGCGATCGCGATAGCTCTCGTCAACGGTGAAGGTGTCTACCTTCTGACGGCCCGGCGGCAGCTCGTCGATGATCGACACGTCCAGATCGCCGTAAATGATGAGTGCCAGCGTGCGCGGGATTGGCGTTGCGGACATGACCAGCACGTGCGGCTTGCCGCCCTTACCGATCAGCGCGGAACGCTGCTCCACGCCGAAGCGGTGCTGCTCGTCGGTGACGACGAGACCCAGGGAAGCGTATTCCACGTCGTCGCTGAAAAGAGCGTGCGTCCCGATGACAAGGTCTATCGCACCCTCTCGCAGCGCGGCCTTCGCCTCGCGCTTCTCCTTCGCAGTCATCGAACCCGTGAGCTTCCCCACGCGCAGGCCGAAGGGGGAGAGCATCTCCCGCAGCGTTGTATAGTGCTGCTCGGCCAGGATCTCCGTCGGCGCCATGAAGGCGCTGGAGAGACCGTTTTTCCATGCGGCCCATATGAGCGCCGCCGCGACCAGCGTTTTGCCGCTGCCGACGTCGCCCTGTACGAGGCGGTTCATCACGGCGCCGGAGGACATGTCCGCAAGCGCCTGCTCCACTGCGCGCTGCTGCGCGCCCGTCGGGGCGAAGGGGAGGGAGCGCCAGAAATCGTTTAGGTCGGTGTCGCGCAGGGGGATGCCGTTTTCCCTCACCCGCGTTCCGCGCATCTTGCCCAAAGCGCAGGCAAGCACGAACAGCTCTTCAAAGATCAGCCGCCGACGCGCAAGCTCCAAAGCGCCGAAGTCGACAGGGAAGTGGATGTTCTCGTAGGCGTAACGCGCCTGCACGAGATGACAACGCTCCCGCACGGTTTCCGGCAGCAGCTCCGGGAGTTGGTCGCCGCAGGTGTTCAGTCCCTGGCGGACGGCCTGCAGCAGCAGCCTCTGGTTGAGACCGGCGCTGAGCCGGTAGATGGGAACGATTCGGCCGGTCACACCGTTCTCCGTGCCCTCTTTTTCATAGACGGGGTTGGTCATGCTCCTGCGCGTGCCCTTGACCTCGATCTTCCCGAAGAACACGTAAGTCTCGCCGCGGTGCAGATTGTCCTTCGTATAGGGCTGGTTGAAGTAAGTGACGTCGGCCACACCGCTGTCGTCTACGATGCGCAGCTTGACGAGATCGAGCCCCCGGCGGATACGGGTCAGCCGCGGCGTGTCCGCGACCATCGCCTGTATGCATACGGTTTCACCGTCCGCCGCAAGGGCGATCGGCTTATACTGACTGCGATCCTCGTATTTGCGGGGAAAAT
This sequence comes from Oscillospiraceae bacterium, assembly GCA_017477695.1. Lineage (GTDB taxonomy): Bacteria > Bacillota > Clostridia > Oscillospirales > Oscillospiraceae > Limivicinus. The sequence continues at coordinate 3,639 of JAFUUR010000253.1, forward strand.
AAGAAACAAGGTCATAGAGAGTAAAGACGCCGAGCTTGTTCAGAGCCTGCGCCTTTTTCTCTCCTATGCCCTTGATGTAGCGAACGTCTGTTGTAAGATCTGCCATGGTTTACTCGGAAAAGCTGAGCTTATAGCTCTCGTTGGTCTGGGTGAATTCCTCGATCAGTCCCTTCGTGCAGATGATGCGCTTGTCGCTCGTGACCATGACCATGTCGAAGCCGCCATAGGTACGCCAGTAGTTGAGCGCCTTCGTCTCACCCAGGACGAACATCGCCGTAGACAGACAGTCCGCCAGCGTGCCGTCCTCACAGATGATGGTGACGGAGAGCAGGGAATTGGTCACGGGGTAGCCGGTCTGCGGGTTCAGGATGTGGTGGTAGGTCCGGCCGTTGGAGGCGACGAAATTGCGCTGGTACGAGCCGCTGGTGATCACGGCAGTCTCTCCCACGTTGATGACGCCGAGGTAACTCGCGGTGTTGTTCGGGTCCTGCACGGCCACCTTCCAGCGCGTGCCGTCCGGCTTGAGGCCGAGCGTCTGCACGTTGCCGCCGAGCGAGACGATCCCGCTCGTGACGCCCGCCTGGCGCATCGCGTCCACGGCGTTCTCGGAGGCGCAGCCCTTTGCGACAGCGCCGAGCCCGATCTCCGCCCAGGAGGGGAAGGAGACCGAATAACCGCCGGAGGTCGGGAAGCTGGTCAACACCATCTGATCGAAGCACATCTTCAGCATCTCCGCGGAGATCTCTTCATCGCTCGGCAGATAGTACTTCCCGTCGATAAAGCCCCAGCGCTTGATGAGCGGATAGATGGTCGGATCCAACGCTCCGCCGCTCTGCTTGTATACGGTCTGCGCGGTGCTGAGCATCTTCGCGATCTGCGCTGAGACGACCACACTCGAGCCGTTCGCGTGGTTGATGGCGTAGACCGTGCTCGTGGGCACCTCGGGATCCAGCGCGGCGTCCATCGAGAGGATGACGCTCTGCGCGGCCTGCAGACCGGCGTCCCGGTTCTTGCCGTAGGCTGTGAGCGTCATCACGGTGTCCATGGCGAAGACCTGCTTCTGCGCCATCTCCGCCTCACCGCAGGCGCTCAACGGGAGGACCATCGCGGCGCACAGCAGCAGCACCAGACATCTGACGGCTGCGGATCTGTGTTTGCGAGAGGTATCGAACTGTTTCATATCACTTCTATATGTCCTTTATCGTGTATTCCCACAGGGATGTGTCTTCTTATTTTAGCATATTCTGCGGCGCTTGCAAACAATTATTTGCGAGGTTTTGCGCGGAACTTCCTGTTTACAAGGCTCCGCCCGGCGTATTATAATACGAACAGGAAAACTTGCGGAAATATGAGGGAAAACATGGTTCATTTCGTTGGAGCCGGGCCGGGCGCGCCGGATCTGATCACGCTCCGCGGGGCGGAGCTTTTGAAAAAGGCGGACGTGGTGATCTACGCGGGGAGCCTGGTCAATCCCGCGCTGCTCGAGCTGTGTCGTGCAGGGGCGGAGATCTTCAACAGCGCGCGGATGACGCTTGAAGAAGTGCTTGCGGTGATGCTGCGCGCCGAGTCGGAGGGAAAGACCACGGTGCGCCTGCACACGGGGGACCCGAGCCTTTACGGCGCGATCCGCGAACAGATGGACGCGTTGGAGCGCAGCGGGATCCGCTTCGAGGTCACGCCTGGGGTCTCGAGTTTCTGCGCGGCGGCGGCTGCCCTGGAGGCGGAGTATACCTTGCCGGACGTGAGCCAGAGCCTCATCATCAGCCGGATGGCCGGGAGGACGCCCGTTCCCGAAGGAGAGCGGATCGCGTCGCTCGCAGCCCACGGGTGCTCGATGGCGCTGTTCTTGTCGGCGGGTATGCTTGACAAACTGCAGGAAGAGCTTCTGCGCGGCGCTTATACAGACGATACGCCGGCGGCACTCGTCTACAAGGCGTCCTGGCCGGATGAGCGCATCGTGCGCTGCACGGTTGGTACGCTTGCTGCCGCCGGGGCCGCGCAGGATATCAGAAAGACGGCGCTGGTGCTGGTCGGCGATTTTCTGGAGAAAGAGTACGGCCGCAGCAGACTTTACGACCCGGCGTTCTCCACGGAGTTTCGTCGGGGTACAGGGGATAAGAGCGAGGGGTGACGCGTTGAAAATCACTTTGATCGGGACGGGCTGCGGTCCGGGCGACCTGACGCGGGACGCTTTAACGGCGATCGCAGAGGCACAACTGGTGATCGGCGCGCGGCGTCTGCTGGACGCGCTGCGAAGCGAGATCGCGCCGTCCTGCGAGACGATCGCCGCCGCTCTGCCGGAGGAGATCGCGCGGACGCTTTCCGAGTCCGCTTGCGAGCGAGCCTGCGTCCTTCTGAGCGGGGACAGCGGTTTTTACTCCGCGGCGCGCCGCCTCCTGCCGCTGCTCGGCGGGGAGGATCTGCGCGTTCTGCCGGGCATTTCCAGCGTGCAGGCCCTTGCCGCACGTCTGGGCCGCCCCTGGCAGGAATGGGAGCTCGTCTCCGCGCACGGTGTGGACTGCGATCCCGTCTCCGCCGTGTGCGGCGGGCGTCCCTGCTTCTTTCTGACGGGCGGCCGCACAGGGCCTGATGCCCTGTGCGCAAAGCTGCGGGACGCGGGCCTCGGCGCTCTGCCGGTGACGACGGGCGAGGATCTCGGGACGGAGCGGGAACGGATCCGCACCGGTACGGCGGCCGCCTTTGCCGATACGGCATTTTCTTCGCTGAGCGTTCTGCTTGCGGAGGCGGCGCCGCGTTTCAGGTGCCGTGCTCCCGGCCTGCCGGACGGGAGCTTTCTGCGCTGCGAGGGCGTGCCCATGACGAAGCAGGAGGTGCGCGCTGCGGCGCTTTCCAAGCTCGCGGTCGGGCCGGAGGATCTGTGCTGGGATATCGGCGCGGGGACGGGCAGCGTGAGCGTTGAGCTCGCGCTCCAGGCGAGGACCGTATGGGCCGTGGAGCGTGATGAAGAGGCTTTGCGGCTTGCCGCGAAGAACCGGGAAAAATTCGGCGCGTGGAATCTGCGCCTCGTACGCGGAGACGCCCCGGAAGCGCTGATCGATTTCCCGAAGCCGGACGCCGTCTTCGTCGGCGGCAGCGGCGGGAGGCTGCGCGAGATCCTGCAAGCCGTACATAGAGCCAACCCTGCCGCGCGCGTGTGCGTGGCGGCGGTGGCGCTCGAGAGCCTGCAGACGGCCTGCGCGGCGCTCTTCGAGCTGGGGTACGCGATCGACGTGACACAGCTCGCCGTCAGCCGCAGCAGAGAAGTAGGCTCTCTGCATATGATGCTCGCACAGAATCCCGTTTACCTTATCACGGGGGCCCGGGCATGAGACGGATCATGCTGGCCGCTATGCACAGCGGCGCCGGGAAGACCGTCGTGACCTGCACGCTGCTCGCGGCGCTGAAACGCCGGGGCCTTGCGGTGCATGCGTTCAAAGCCGGCCCGGATTATATCGACCCCATGTTTCACACACGCGTGCTTGGCGTACCGAGCCGGAACCTAGACCTTTTCCTGCAGGGAGAGCGTGGCGTGCAGCGCACGCTCTCCCGCGCAGGGGACGCGATCGCGGTGCTCGAGGGCGCCATGGGCTTCTACGATGGGCTTGCCGGGACGGACCGCGCGAGCGCGTGGGAGCTTGCCCGCGTGACGGAGACGCCCGTGATCCTGCTCCTGCGGCCAAAGGGGGCAGGGCTGAGCCTTGCGGCGCAAGTCAAGGGCATGCTGCAGTTTCGCCCGGAGAGCCGCATCGCCGCGCTCCTCTTGAACGACTGCTCGGAAAGCCTGGCCGCCTATCTGACGCCGCTTCTCGAGCGGGAGACGGGGCTGCCGGTTCTGGGCTGTCTGCCGCCGATGCCGGAGGCGGAGTTCAAGAGTCGGCATTTGGGCCTTACAGCACCCGCAGAGATCGACGATCTTTCCGCGCGCTTTGAAGCGCTCGCTGCGCAGATGGAGCGGAGCGTTGATCTCGAAAAGCTCCTCGCCCTCGCGGGCGAGGCCGGGACGACGCCGGTGGACGAGCGGCCCGCCGCACCCCGCTGCCGGATCGCCGTCGCGCGCGACGAGGCTTTTTGCTTTTATTATGAGGACAATCTCGACTTGCTGCGCGCCGCCGGGGCGGAGCTGCTCTTCTTCAGCCCGCTGCGCGGCGAGGCGCTGCCCGCCGGGGCGGACGGACTCTATCTCGGCGGCGGATATCCCGAGCTTTGGGCGAAGGAGCTCGCAGCGAACGCAGGCATGCGCGAGAGCGTACGCGAGGCAGTCCTGGCAGGTCTGCCGACGGTCGCTGAGTGCGGCGGCTTCCTGTACCTGCAGCAGAGCCTGGAGGATGAAGGCGGCCGGGTCTGGCCCATGTGCGCCGCTTTGCCGGGGATGGGTTATCGCACGCCGCGGCTGCAGCGCTTCGGCTATGAGACGCTGCTGTCAGAGGAGGACACGCTTCTGCTGCGTCGGGGAGAGAGCCTTCCCGTGCACGAGTTTCACTACTGGGAC
>JAFUUR010000254.1 GCA_017477695.1 Oscillospiraceae bacterium
AATCGTCCTTTTCTCGTCAGAACCGTCGTCCAGAGTGAATTTCAAGAGCTTCTTGGACTTGGGTACTGCTTCACATTCAAGGACCTTCACGGCACGGAAATCACTCTTGCTGAAGGTCTCAAAATCGACCGTATCCTGGAACAAAGGCTCTATCACGACGTTGGAAAAGTCGATCTTTTCTTCGACCGCAGGAGCAGCCTCAACCGGCTTCTCTTCGACCTTCATTTCGGTCTTATCCTTGTCCAAAGGTTTCATTGTCGGGAAGAGGATCACGTCGCGAATGGAATTGCAGCCGGTGAGCAGCATCACGCAGCGGTCGATGCCGATGCCGAGCCCGCCCGTGGGCGGCATGCCGTACTCCAGGGCGTTGATGAAATCCTCGTCCATCATGCCGGCCTCGTCGTCCCCCTTCGCGCGCAACTCCACCTGCTTCTGGAAGCGCTGTTTCTGGTCGATGGGGTCGTTGAGCTCGGAGAAGGCGTTGCCCATCTCGCTCGCGCAGATGAAGAGCTCGAAGCGCTCCGTCAGGCGCGGATCCTTCGGGCTGCGCTTGGCCAGGGGCGAGACGTCCACCGGGTGCATGGTGATAAAGGTGGGCTGGATCAGCTTCTCCTCCACCTTCTGATCGAAGCACTCGTACAGCGCGCGGCCCCAGGTGGGCTCGACCTTGTCCATATCCACGCCGACGCTCTTCGCGGCCTGCACGGCAGCCTCGTCGCCGTCGATCTGCATGAAGTCCACGCCCAGGTATTCCTTGACCGCCTCCGCCATCGTCATGCGGCGGAAGCCGGGCGCAAGGCTCACCTCGTGACCCTGCCAGCTCACGTCGTAGGTTCCGAGGATCTCCATGGCCGCGCCGGAGAGCAGAGCCTCGAACAGATCCATCATATCGTTGAAGTCCGCATAGGACTCGTACAGCTCCACGGTGGTGAACTCCGGATTGTGCCGGGTATCCATCCCCTCGTTGCGGAAGATGCGGCCGATCTCATACACGCGCTCGATCCCGCCGACGATCAGCCGCTTGAGGTTGAGCTCGGTGGCGATGCGCAGGTACAGGTCCATATCCAGCGTGTTGTGATGCGTGATGAACGGACGGGCCGTCGCGCCGCCCGAGATGGTGTTGAAGACCGGGGTCTCCACCTCCATGTAGCCGCGCCCGTCGAGGAAGCGGCGCACGTAGCTGACGAAGCGAGAGCGGATCTCAAAGTTGCGGCGGCTTTCCTCGCTCATGATGAGATCGACGTAGCGCTGGCGGTACTTGAGCTCGGTATTGGTCATGCCGTGGAACTTCTCCGGCAGCGGGCGAAGAGACTTGGCAAGCAGCGTCACACGCTGCACGTGGATGGAGATTTCCTCCGTCTTGGTCTTGAACACGTAGCCGCCGACGCCGATGATATCGCCGATGTCGTACTTGCGGAAGTCCGCAAACTCCTGCGCGCTCACCGCGTCCGCGCGGATGTAGAGCTGGATCTGACCCCTATCGTCTTTGATATGGCAGAATATGGCCTTGCCCATGCCGCGCTTGGACATGATGCGCCCGGCTACGGCGACCTGCTTATCCGCAAACGCGTCGTAATCGGCTTTGATCTCAGTCGACCAGGCCGTCCGGGTAAACTTCGTCTGCTGGAAAGGATCTCTCCCCTCCTGCTGCAGCGCGGTCAGCTTGTCACGCCGTACCTGCAGGATCTCGGAGAGCTCCGGCTCCTGCGCGGCGTTTTCGTTCAACACTTCGCTCATATTCTACCTCTTTCAATCTTTGCTTACTTGTTCTCCACGGACAGGATCTCGAACACCAGGTCGCCCGCGGGGGCGTGGATGGTAACGGTCTCTCCCGCGCGGTGGCCGATCAGGCCCTGGCCGACGGGCGAATCGTCGGAGATGCGGCCCGCTTTGGGGTTGGCTTCCTGGGAGCCAACGATCTCGTAGGTCTCCTCAAAATCGTCCTCCACGTCGCGCACGCGCACGACGCTGCTGAGCGTGACGGTGTCCTTCGGGGCGTCGTGGTCGAGATTGTCCACGATCTCGGCGTTGTCGATGAGCTCCTTGAGCTCGGCGATCTTGGAGTAGAGCTTGCCCTGCTCGTTCTTCGCCTCGTCATACTCGCTGTTCTCGGACAGGTCGCCGAAGCTGCGCGCCTCCTTGATCTGCTCCGCGACCTCTTTCTCGCGGACGGTCTCCAGATAATAGAGCTCTTCCTTCAGCGCCTCCAGGCGCTCCTGACTCATTTTAAATCTGCTTGCGTTGGCCATAAAGCAGATCTCCTTTCCTTGCACGTATTACGATACCTCGCCGCGTCCGGCGCTTTGAAGTCATATTATAAAGATGCGGACCGGCTCTGTCAACTCAAAAATCGCAGTGCGGCCATAAGCTGTTCGTCGGCCGAGATGCTGGCCGTGCCCGCCTCGCCGCCGGTCGTTCCCTGGGTGGTGCCAGTGGCGGATTCGTCGTGGTTGAAGACGATGGTGTCCGGCACGACGCCGCCGTTTTTGGAGATATCCACGCCGTTGGGCGTCAGATAGCTGTGGGTGGAGAGGCGGATCGCGCTGCCGTCAGAGAGGGTGATCGTCTCCTGGGAGCGGGTGTTGCCGGTCGTGGCCTCGCCCATGATGGTAGCCCACTGGTACTCCTGCAGCACCGCCGCGCACAGCTCCGCCTCGCGGAAGGTGCCGGTATTGACCAGCACGACCATCGGGAACTGGATGCACATCACGTCCGATTCGGTGACGATCTGCTCGCCGCTCTTGCTCACCTCGGAGAACAGCCGCCCGCCGGGCAGCAGATAGTCCAGCAGCGTCGCGACCTCGCTCGTGAGGCCGCCGGCGTTGTTGCGCAGGTCCAGCACGAAGGCGATCGCCCCCTGGGCCATCAGCTCTTCGATCGCGTCCACCGAGGCCTGGCCGCTGCCGGCCTCGAAGTTCAGGATCTGCACGTAGCCGGCGCCGGTCTTCTCCATGCGGTAGTTGACCGCGTTGGCGTTGGCGTTGGAGCAGTCCACCTCGATGTTCTGCGTGCCGCCGATGGTCAGGGTGAATTTGGAATTGAGCTTCGTGCGGATGAGCGTGCGCACCTCGTCGACGCTCATGGCCGAAACGCTCTGCCCGTCCACCGCCGTGATGATCATCCCGGCGCCGACGCCCGCCCAGGAGGCGGGTGAGCCCGCGTACACGGCGATCACCTGGAAGCCGCCGCTGGCGTCGTCCTTGATGAAGGACATGCCGATATCGGTATAGTCGTTCGAGGCGGAGAGCTGATAAGTGCGGAACTCATCGGCCGTCATATAGTAGCTCCAGGAGTCCCCCAGGCCGGCGACCATCGCTGCCGCGGCGGAGTCGCCCATGGACTTGCGGTCCACCTGGTCGATGAACTGCTCGTCCAGGATATCCTTGATCTCCACGTAGCGCATCGCTTCGTCGTAATCGTCCTTGCCGCCCACCTGCCGGATCATCTTGGTATAGGTCAGGGCGTAGATGCCGCCGCAGGCCAGCACGAGGATCAACACGAAATATTTCAGCCGGATGCCGATATTGAAAAAGCCGGTGATGAACCGGCCGATCCGGCGTAAAAGTCTTCTGAACAATTTGCCCGAACGCTCCTTCCTTACATGGCTTAGCCGGACAGCAGTTCTGCTGTCCGGCAGCCAGCGTTTCGCTGATTATGATGCTGTCATTCTCCCGCGTCGGCCGAGAAGGTCAGGCCCGAGAAGAATTGCTCCGGGTCGGTCCTGCTTCCGCCGGACCAGACCTCGAAATGGCAGTGGGGCCCGGTCGATAAGCCGGTGCTGCCCACGTAACCGATGGTGTTTCCCTTGGTCACGCTCTGCCCCTCGCGCACCGTCATGGAAGACATGTGCGCATACAGAGTCATGTAGCCGTTGCCGTGGTCGATGATCACGCAGTTGCCGTAACCATCCCCGATATTGGCAGCGCGCAGGATCGTCCCGCTGTCGGCTGCGACGATCGTCGCCCCGTAGCCGGCGCCCACGTCCAGCCCGTTGTGGGTCCGCTCCGTCTTATAAATGGGATGGATGCGCAGCCCGTAGCGGCTGGTGATATACGTGCAGGACGGAACAGGCCAGGTGAAGCTGCCCGTCGCCACGACCTGCGGGACAGGCTCCGGCGTGGGCTGCGGCTGAGCCTGCTGCTCCGCGCCCGCCTCCTCGGCGGCCTTTGCCGCTTCGGCCGCGGCCTTCGCTGCAGCCTTCGCTGCGGCTTCCGCCTCTTTCTTCCGGCGCGCCGCCTCCTGGCGTTCACGCTCGAGTGCGGCCTCGCGCTGGCGCTCCAGCTCGGCCATCATGGCCTGCAGCTCGCGGT
>JAFUUR010000255.1 GCA_017477695.1 Oscillospiraceae bacterium
ACGCGGTCAGCCAAAGGTTTCAGTTTCATACTATATACCTCCAATTATTAGATTACAAAATTCAGCATCGTTAGCACTCAAAACATTCGAGTGCTAACGATGCTTATATTACCACACTTTTCTTATTTTGCAAGCCCCTGGACGAAAAAAGTTGCCGGGGAAATTATAAATTTTTTGTTACGGAGTGCAGCAGCCCGCCGGATCGCCCGCAGCGGCCCGAGCGGACGGCTGCGCAGGCGCGTCGCCGAAGAAGCGCATGCCCCGCGGGACGACGAGCCGCATGGCCGCGGGAAGCAGCTGCATGTGTACCTTGTCGGCGTAGAGCGCCTCGCCGTCGACGTTGACCACGTTCTCCTCGTCGAACTCCACCTCGACCTCCGTCCCGTGCAGGTGCAGGATATGGTCCGGGAATTCGTCCGCCCGCCCGGCCGCGTATTTGCCGATCATCCGCGCCAGACCGAACAGATTCAGATCCCGGACGATGAAAATGTCCAGATCTCCGTCGTCCGGCCGCGCGCCCGGCGCGGGGTTGAAGCCGCCGCCGTAGTAACGGCCGTTGCAGACGCATGCGATGGTGTGCTTGCCGGAGCCGGCGTAGTCCCCGCAGCGCACGCGCATGTTCCGGGTGATGCCCTTGAACACGTTGACCACCGCCGAGACGACGTAGCCCGTCGCCCCGCCGATGAGCGGGAGCCCGCTGTATTTGTGCACGTCGGTGCCGATGCGCGCGTCGATGCCGACCGAACAGATGTTGGCGCTGTATCGGCCGTTGACCCGGATCAGATCGATCGGGGTCTCCCAGCCGTCCAGCACGGCGTCAAGATCCCGGAAGCATTCGCACTCGTCTCCGAACATGCGGCAGAAATCGGTCCCCGTCCCCGTGGGGAAGGGACAGACCGCCACGTGCTCCCGCAGCGCCGCCCCGCAGACGCACTCGTTGAAGGTACCGTCTCCGCCGCAGGCGTAGACGCGTACGTGCTCGCCGGAGGCCGCCTCTGCCCGGATCTTCTCCGCGGCGTCCATCGGCGCTTTGGTCACGTAGATCTCGTAGGGCTCCGCGCGGCCCCGGAATGCGGCGCCCACTTTGGCGCGGACCTCCTCCGTCTTGTCCTTGCCGCCGGCGGTCGGGTTTACGATGAACAGATGCTTCATGGCGTTTTCCCTCTTGTCCTCTTACTTATAATACATAAACAGATCGCACTTGATCATACCGTTATACAGCTTCCTCTTCTTGTCAGCCTGGCGCCCGAAGCAGCGCTCAAATTCCGTGTGGGAGGAGAGCAGATAGACTTGCCAGTTCGGGCAGGCGGCGAGCGCCCGGCCGAAGCCGCGGTAGAGCGCCTCAGCGTCCTGCTTTTCCAGGATGCGCTCCCCGTAGGGGGGATTGGTCACGATCACGCCGCGTTCCGTGCTGCGGGAAAAGGCCGTCGCGTCCGCGACCTCGAAGCGGACCACGTCGTCCACCCCGGCGCGCCTGGCGTTCTCCCGCGCGATCGACACGGCCTTCGGGTCGATATCGGAACCGAGGATGGAATAGTCCCCGTGGAACTCCCGCGCCCGGGCGCGCTCGCGCGCGTCCTCCCAGATCTTCGCGTCCAGCACGGGCCAGTCCATGGCGGCGAAGTGCCGCGCCAGACCCGGCGCGCGGTTCCTGGCGATCAGAGCCGCCTCGATCGGGATCGTACCGCTGCCGCAGAAGGGATCGCAGAGATCGCCCCGGCCGCGGTAGCGGGCGAGGCCGACCATGGCTGCGGCCAAGGTTTCCCGCAGGGGAGCGGCGTTGTGCGCCGGGCGATAGCCGCGCTTGTGCAGGCCCTGGCCGCTGGTGTCGAGACAGAGGGAGACCTGATCTTTCATGATGGAAAACCGGATCTGATGGACGGCGCCGGTCTCCGGGAACCACTGCAGACCATATTTGCCCTTGAGCCGCTCGGCGACCGCCTTTTTGAGGATGCGCTGGCAGTCCGACACGGAGAACAGCTTGGAGTTGAGGCTGTGGCCCGTGACGGGGAAAGCCCCGTCCGCGGGGATCCATTCCTCCCAGGGAAGCGCTCTCGTGCCCTCGAACAGCGCCTCAAAGCTCGTCGCGGGAAAGCTGCCCAGCTCGAGCAGAACGCGCTCGCCCTTGCGCAGGTTCACGTTGGCCGCGGCGATAGCGTCCGTCCCGCCGGTGAAATAGACGCGGCCGTTCTCCGCCGCGACGCCGGAAAGCTCCAGCCGCCTGAGCTCGTCCGCGACGAGCCCCTCAAGCCCAAACAGACAGGGGACGCAAAACGTATACTCCATAATTCTCTCCCGATCGCGTGTTTGCCCCATTTTACTATAAAAATTTGAACTTGTAAACGGGGGAGACACAACATCTGGGGCCCAATGCCGCGCACGGCACGCAAAATCTTTGCAAATTTTTTGTCGAACGCGCAAAAAAATAACAGAATTGCAGAAAATGCCTATTGAATTTTTCCGGAGATAGCGTTATATTATCACAGTAGTCATAATTTGTTCATTTTTTGCGGGAGGGCTGCTGGATGGCGATCGAGCGACCTGTCATGCTTGAGGTGCTCAAAGATTCCTACAGCGCCTACTATACCATCGCGGAAGACGTGGAAGGGACCGATCTCCCCCTGGCTTTTCGTGCCGATTACAAGGCGCGGGATGAGCAGTACTTCTTTACAAAGAGCGCCAAGATCTGGGGCAATGAAAAGAACGAGTACGCCTACATATTTTCCGCGCCGAGCTTCGATCCGGAGACTGTGAAGAAGTGCCTGGATTACACCTGGGAGGATATGCTTCCCCGTGTGCGGCCCCACAAGGAGCATCAGTGCACCAACGCCAAAGCGGTTTTTCTGGCGGATTCGCTGGATGCGGATACGATCAAGGTCATCCGCAAGGCCAGCCGCACCAAGAACTATCACTTCGGGCTGCAGGGCTTCAGCAACCTGCTCGCCGGCGGGGTGGACCTGAGCAATCAAAAGACCTATACCAACAAGGCCGGGAACGAGCTGGCCGCCTACTTCAAGAAGCTATTTGCCGCTCGGGAGGGAGAAACCTGAGGGCAAATGGTAAATAAATTTTATTTTTTTCATCTAAGGAGTGAAAAAGTATGAGCGCATTAGTTATCCTCCTCTGCGCGGTTGTACTGCTTGCTCTCGGCTACGTGTTCTACGGCAGCTGGCTGGCCAAGCAGTGGGGCGTCGACCCCAATCGCGAGACCCCGGCTCATAGCAGCTACGACGGTAAGGACTTCGTTCCTGCCAACCCCGCCGTTCTGATGGGCCACCACTTCTCCTCCATCGCCGGTGCAGGCCCCATCAACGGACCGATCCAGGCTGCCGTGTTCGGCTGGGTCCCCGTTTTCCTGTGGTGTGTGCTTGGCGGCATCTTCTTCGGCGCTATGCATGACTTCGGCGCCCTGTTCGCCTCCATCCGTCACAACGGCGGCTCTGTCGGCGAGATCATGAAGGACTCCATGGGCGTCAAGGCCCAGCGCCTGTTCATCATCTTCGCGCTGGCCGTGCTGATCCTGGTCATCGCCTCCTTCACCGCTGTCGTGGCCGGCACCTTCGCGTCTGTCGATCCGACCGCTGCCACCTATGCGGCCAACGGCTCCACGGCTATGACCTCCATGCTGTTCATCGTCATCGCCATCATCTTCGGCTACTTCGTGTACCGCAAGAACGCCAAGATCGGCCCGGCGACCATCGTGGGCATCATCGGCATCGTTGTGATCGTTTTCCTCGGTCAGTATGCCGGCCTGCACCTGAGCCGTACCTTCTGGGTGCTCTTCATCGCCGTGTACGTCACCGTCGCGTCTCTGCTGCCCGTCTGGATCCTGCTCCAGCCGCGTGACTACCTGAGCTCCTTCCTGCTCTACGCCATGATGATCCTGGCTGTCGTCGCCATCCTGGGCGGCACCTTCACCGGCGCTGCCACCGTGCAAGCTCCCGCTTTCTACGGCTGGAAGAATCCCTCCGGCCAGCCGCTCTTCCCGTTCCTGTTCATCACGGTCGCCTGCGGCGCCTGCTCCGGCTTCCATTCTCTGATCAGCTCCGGTACTTCCTCCAAGCAGATCAACAATGAGAAGGACGCGCAGATCATCGGCTACGGCTCCATGGTCATCGAGTCCGCGCTGGGCGTCATCTCCCTGATCGCCATCGGCGTGGTGTGGAGCCAGGTCGGCGACAAGTTCCAGCTCTCCGCGCCTCCCACCATCTTTGCCGGCGGCATTGCCACCATGTTCGCTTCCTTCGCCGGCGAGAAGAGCTATGCTGTGATCTACAACCTGTTCACCCTGGCCGTCTCCGTCTTCGCTCTGACCTCTCTGGACTCCGCCACCCGTCTCTGCCGCTACCTGTTCGCAGAGCTGCTGACTCCGGAAGGAAAGACCCACGAGGATCTGACCGGCGCTGCCAAGTTCTTCTCCACCCCGATCGTGTCCACCCTGATCATGGTCATCATCGGCTGCGGCATGGGCTTCATGGGCCTGTCCCAGATCTGGAGCGTGTTCGGCGCTGCCAACCAGCTGCTGGCCTCCATCGCCATGCTGGCTGTCTGCACCTGGCTCGGCAAGATCGGCCGCAACAACAAGATGTTCTACTTCCCGATGGTCTTCATGCTGCTCGCGACCATCACCGCTCTCTGCTTCACCATCATCAACGGCTTCAAGGCCATTGCTGCCGGTGCTGCCTGGGGCACCTACTTCCAGGTCATCTGGAGCATCATTCTGGTCATCCTGGCCATCGTTCTGGCTGTCATGTCCTTCAAGACGCTGTCCGAGCAGGCCAAGACCAAGAAGGCTTAAGCAATTTCTCCCACAACATAAAAAGGACGCCCTGCGGGGCGTCCTTTTTCTCTGCCTTGCGCGGCAGAGCCGGACTGTGCTATAATGCCCGTTGGATGGCGAATGCTTCAAAGGATCATTCGCCCGGTGCTTGTTGCAGGGATTATAGGGCAAAACAGCATCGCCGTTTTTCCGCGCCGCAAAGCGGCGCGGCGAAAAGCTTTTTGGGTTTCGGCGTCATATCATCAATAATCGCAGAGGGTGATCGTATGAAGTACGCACAGGAATATCGAGACAAGCTCTGCACGGCGGCCGAGGCCGTCCGTCTCGTGCACAGCGGCGACTGGGTGGATTACGGCGGCAACAACGGCTTTCCCATCGCGCTGGACGCGGCGCTCGCCGAACGGCGTGACGAGCTGTATGGCGTAAAGGTCCGCGGCAATCTGATGCCCGGCCCGCTGCAGATCTGCGAGTGCGATCCGGAGCTTTCCCATTTCGTCTATCACACCTGGCACTGCTCCTCCTATGAGCGCAGGCTCTGCGACCAGGGGAGGGCCTTTTTCATCCCCATGGTCTTCCGCCACGAGAACTGGTATTACGAGCAGTTTTTGTCCGTGAACGTCGCGATGATGACGGTCTCTCCCATGGATGAAGACGGCTGGTTCAGCCTGGCCGGCGCCATGGGCTCGGAGCGCTTCATTCTGGACAAGGCGGAGCACATCATCCTCGAGGTCAACGAGGCCATGCCGTATATCTGCGGCGGGCCGGAGGTGAAGGTGCACGTCTCGGAGGCAGATCGCATCGTGGAGGTCGGGAACCGCCCGCTCTGGAGCATGCCGCTGCCCGCCCCGAGCGAGACGGACAGGCGGATCGCGGCGCATATCCTGCCGCATCTGTGCGACGGGGCGACGCTGCAGCTCGGCATCGGCGGCATGCCCAACGCGCTCGGCGAGCTGATCGCCGACTCCGATCTGAAAGACCTCGGCATGCACACCGAGCTCTGCTCCGACGGGTATCTGGCGCTCAGCAAGGCCGGAAAGCTCACCAACCGCCGCAAGACCCTCCTGCCCGGCAAGGGCGTGCTGGGCCTTGCCATCGGCTCAAAGGAGATGTACGACTGGCTGGATCACAACGACGACGTCGTGGGGCTCCCGCTCAGCTACGTGAACGACCCGGCGGTCATCGCGCAGAACGACAACATGATCTCCATCAACGGCTGTCTGCACGCGGATCTCTACGGTCAGGTCGGCGCGGAGAGCACCGGCACCCGACAGATCAGCGGGACCGGCGGTCAGCTCGATTTCGTGGAGGGGGCGATCCGTTCGCACGGCGGCAAGGCTTTCCTCTGCATGAGCTCGACCTTTACCGGCAAAGACGGCGTCGCGCGCTCGCGCATCCTACCGTCGCTTGCAGGCGATATTGTCACCACGCCGCGCAGTCTGGCCTGTTATATCGTGACGGAATACGGCGCGGTCAATCTGGCGGGACTCAGCACCTGGCAGCGGGCGGACGCGCTGATCTCGATCGCACACCCGGATCACCGGGAAGAGCTCATCCGAAATGCACAGGAGCAGCGTATTTGGCTGCCGCACAACAAGAGGTAAAAAACGATGTGGATCGATAACGAATTGTATACGGGAAGGCCGCGGGATACGCGAATCCCCAAGGAGGAGCGCTGCTACGACCTGCTCGACGCGCTCGGCGTTTCATACTGCCGCGTCGACCATGAGCATGCGGACACCATAGCGGACTGCGAGCTGGTCGAGGGCCTCCTGGGCTGCCGGATCTGCAAGAACCTGTTTCTCACGAACCGCCAGCAGACGGACTTCTATCTGCTCATCATGCCGGGGGAGAAGCCCTTTAAGACCAAGCTGCTCTCCAAACAGATCGGCAGCGCGCGCCTGTCTTTTGCAAGCAGCGCGCACATGGAGAAGTATCTCGACATCACGCCGGGCTCCGTGAGCGTGCTGGGGCTGATGAACGATACCGGGCGGAGCGTGAAGCTCCTGGTGGACCGGGATCTCCTGCGGGAGGAGAGCTTCGGCTGCCACCCGTGCATCAACACCAGCAGCCTGCGCTTTGCGACGAAGGACCTGTTCGAGAAGATCCTTCCCGCAGTCGGGCATGAGCCGACCTTCGTGGAGCTTCCCTGGCAGATCGAAGAGGAATAAGCAGCGAGCGCCGCCTGGTCGGGCGACGCTCGCGCATGCTGAGGACGTTATTCGATATAGACTCTTGGCACGCGCTTGGAGACGGAGCAGAGAAGCTCGTAGGGGATGGTGCCCGCGGCGTCGGACAACTGATAGATATCGTTCTGCTCGCCGAAAAGCTCGACCTCGGAGCCGACCTCGGCCAGCGGAAGCTCGCTCAGATCCGCCATGCACATGTCCATGCAGATGGTGCCCCGCTGAGGGGCATAGCCCCCGGCGACGGCGAAGCTGCACCGGTTGGAGACCGCGCGGGGCAGCCCGTCGGCGTAGCCCACGGCGAGCACGCCCATGCGCGTGCGGCGCTCGGTCTCATAACGGCGGCCGTAGCTGATGCTGGTGCCGGGCTCGTAGAACTTGATGGTGCTCACCGTGGTTACGAGCCGCATACAGGGCCGCAGGCCGAGGCGGCCGCTCCTGTCGCCGTATCCGTAGAGCAGCAGACCGGGGCGTACCATGTCCAGCGCCATCTCCGGATAGGAGACCACGGCGCCGCTGTTGGCGCAGTGCCGCAGGCGGAAGCGTACGCCGCCCTTCTCGTATACGGTGTTGATCACGTCGCAGAAAAGGCGGTACTGCGCGCGCGTATAGGCTTCGCTCTCCGCGTCCGCCTCGTCGGCGACGGCGAAATGCGTGTACACGCCCTCCGGGTCGAGTCCCGGCAGCGCGCAGGAGAGGATCACGTTGTCAACACCGCCCGCAAAATAGCTGCCGGCGCAGAGAAAGCCCAGACGGGACATGCCCGTGTCCAGCTTGATGTGGACCTTGAGCGTCCTGCCCAGCGCCGTCGCAGCGGCGGAATACTCCCGCGCCTTGGCCAGCGCGCTGACAGTCTGTGTGATCTCGTAGTCGATCAGCGTCTGCGTGTATTCGTGCGGCGTGTGGCCCAGGATCAGGATCGGCATCGTGACGCCGCCGTGACGCAGCTCCAGCGCCTCGTCCAGGCAGGAGACGGCCAGATAGTCCGCCCCGGCCTCCTGCAGCAGTCGGGCCACCGGCAGCGCGCCGTGGCCGTAGGCGTCCGCCTTGACGACGCCGAGAAAACGGCAGCCGGCTGGCAGGGAAGCGCGGATGGCCTCGTAGTTGTGGCGGATGTTCGGCAGGCTGATCTCCGCCCAGGTCCTCTTTTGCAGATCGTTCATGCTTTATCTCCAGTCCGTAATATCACAGTATACCGCGACGGTGTCTGCGCGCAGAAGCTCCGCGTGCGTGGGCGTCATGCTCTCCGGCTCGAAGCGGACCTGGGCGCGCAGCTCATCCGTCAGCACGAATTCTGCGGCCAGCTCGCCGCCTTCCTTCCAGAAGGAATCGAGATGCCCGCTGCGCATGGCTTCCACCAGCGTGGGTAGGGCCGCCATGGGAGAGAGCCCTCTGTCGTCCAGATTTCCCACGTCCAGGATCAAGTCGTCGTATTCCAGCCGGGTCTCGCCGGGCAGCAGCCGGGCGCGGATCCCGGCGATGCTCTCCGGCTCCTTCACGGTGACGGCCTGCTCGCCGTCCTCCATGGCGTACTGCAGCTTAAAGGCCGCCGTCCGATCCGGATACTCGGTGCGAAGCTGCGCGGTGAAGTGCAGCGTCTCCCTTGCGGCGAGCTGCTCCGAGAAGGCACGGCAGCGCGAGCGCGCGCCGCTGCTGCCGCAGCCGCACAGCAGCAGACAGAACAGAAGCAGGATGGGGATGCGTAAGCGTTTCATGGCGACCTCCGAAGAGCGGGATGAAACACTATATGCGGCTGTTGCCATTATAATCATAAAGCACACGTTCGTCAAATCCGGGTTTTGGAAAAGAATACGAAAATCCTCTTGCCAATTTGGTTATTTTGTGGTACGCTTATTCACGCTGTGAACGGGAAAATAGCGCGCTCGCTGGCTGGACGAGAATGAGGGTCGGCGGCTGTAAGCCCTCTGAGTCTGCTGCGCTTGGTTCGCCCGGGAGCTCCGGCCAATCCCCGGCGTGTGGGGCGCGTTAAGCTCCGAGAGTGCGGCGCATGCGCCGAATGTGGGTGGTACCGCGGAAGTTCTGCTTTCGTCCCTGTAGGGACGGGGGCTTTTTTTATTTGTCAGAAACGAGGAGAAGCGTATGAAAGAAGCAATGCAGAGGCTGAGAGAGGCCTCGATCCGAGCGATCCTGGAGAGCAACGACACCGAGGATCTGGAGAGCCTGCGCGTCAAGTACCTGGGCAAGAAGGGCGAGCTGACGGCGATCCTGCGCCAGATGGGCAAGCTCTCTGCCGAGGAGCGGCCCGCAATGGGGCAGTTGGCCAACCAGCTGCGCAGCGACATCGAGGAGAGCATCGAGCGCCGGTGCGCGGAGCTGTCGGAGGCGATGCTTGCGATGAAGCTCGAGCGTGAGGCTGTGGACGTGACCATGCCGGGCCGGGAGCCGCAGCTTGGCCACAAGCACCCCATGTACAACGTGCTCGACCAGATCAAGGACATCTTTATCGGTATGGGCTTTGAGATCGTGGACGGTCCCGAGGTCGAGCTGGCCGATTATAACTTTACCAAGCTGAACATCGACGAGGGGCATCCCTCCCGCGAGTGGACGGATACCTTCTATTTCACCGAGGACAGCCGCATCCTCCTGCGCACGCAGACCTCTCCCATGCAGATCCACGCCATGGAGGCGAAGGAACTGCCCATCCGCATGATCGCCCCCGGCCGCGTCTACCGCAAAGACGAGGTCGATGCGACGCATTCGCCCATGTTCCATCAGATCGAGGGTATGGTGATCGACAAGGGCGTGACCATGGCGGATCTGAAGGCCACGCTGAATCTCGTGGTGGAGAAGATCTACGGCAAGGGCACCGTGACGCGCTTCCGCCCGCATCATTTCCCGTTTACCGAGCCGAGCTGCGAGATGGATATCCAGTGCCACAAGTGCGGCGGCAAGGGCTGCCCCACCTGCAAGGGCGAGGGCTGGATCGAGGTGCTCGGTGCCGGTATGGTGCACCCCAAGGTGCTGGCCGGCTGCGGCATCGATCCGGACGTGTATTCCGGCTGGGCCTTCGGCATGGGCCTGGAGCGCCTTGCCATGGGCGAGTACAAGATCACCGATCTGCGTCTGATCTTCGAGAACGACGTCAGATTTCTGGAGCAGTTTTAAGGAGGTGCCGGCATGAAGCTTTCGAGAAAATGGCTCAATGAGTTCGTGGATCTGCCTCTGGACGAGGTGGACGATAAGGCCTTTGCCGAGGCTATGACGGTGTCCGGCTCCAAGGTGGAGGTCACCGAGGATCTGAGCGCCACCATCCGCAACGTCAAGGTCGGCCGCATCCTCTCTCTGGACAAGCACCCCGACTCGGATCATATGTTCATCACGAAGATCGACGTGGGCGAGGCCGAGCCCGTCCAGATCGTTACCGGCGCGTGGAACGTGCATGTGGGCGATCTGGTCCCCGTCGCGCTGCACGACTCTCTGCTGCCCACCGGCGCGAAGATTACCCGCGGGAAGCTGCGGGGCGTCCTGTCCGACGGGATGCTCTGCTCGCTCAAAGAGCTGGAGCTGACCACGCACGATTACGCCTATGCCGGGATCGAAGCCGCCGCGATCCTCGGGGATTATCACCCGATCGATCCCCTCAAGCCTTCCATTTCGCCGTTCATCAAGGCGGGCGAGCGCATCTACGGCAAGGTCGTCGCCGCCGCGGTGGAAAACGTGGAGAGCGCGGGCGTGAACCGCTTCCGCTGCGAGCTGGATCTTGGCGGCGGCGCTAGGGAGACTTACACCGCCTGTCAGAACCTGCACCGGGGAGACCTGGTCGCCTACAATACGGCGGAGGACAGGATCTGCTCCCTGGCCGATCTGCACGCCGAGCAGCGCGAGTTCCCGCACTGCATCGAGGACGGCATCTTCATCCTGCACGAGGACGTGCAGCCGGGCGACGATATGGCCGTACTCCTCGGGCGCGACGATCATGTCGTGGAGTTTGAGATCACGCCCAACCGGCCGGACTGCCTGTGCATGATCGGCCTCGCGCGCGAGGCGGCCGTCACCTTCGGGAGAGACCTGAAGCTGCATGAGCCCGTCGTGCAGGCAAAAGCCGGCGGGGATATCCGCGAGCATGCGAAGATCATCGTCGAAGAGCCGGAGCTCTGCCCGCGCTACATCGGCCGCATGGTCAGGAACGTGAAGATCGCCCCGTCTCCCGCCTGGATGCGCGAGCGCATCCGCAACGCGGGCATGCGCCCGATCAACAACCTCGTCGATATCACCAACTACGTCATGCTCGAGTACGGCCAGCCCATGCACGCGTTCGATTTCAGCTGCGTGAAGGACGGGGAGATCCACGTGCGCTGCGCCAAAGAGGGGGAGACCATCCGCACCCTTGACGGGACTGAGCGCAAACTCAACCCCTCCATGCTCTGCATCTGCGACACCGACAAACCCGTGGGCGTCGCAGGCGTCATGGGCGGCGAGAACAGTGAGATCGTCGGCGACACGGCGATGGTCCTGTTCGAGTGCGCCAACTTCAACGGCACCTCCATCCGCCGCACCGCGACGGCGCTCGGCATGCGCACCGACGCCTCCTCCCGCTACGAGAAGGGCCTCGACCCGGAGAACACCTACCGCGCCGTGCAGCGCGCCTGCGAGCTCGTGGAGATGCTGGGCGCGGGCGAAGTGGTCGATGGCATCATCGACGTCTACCCCGGCAAAAAGGCGCAGACCACCGTCAAGCTCGAGCCGGAAAAGATCAACGCCCTGCTCGGCACGCAGATCGGCGAGGAGACCATGCGCAAGATCCTGCTGGATCTGGGCTTCACGCTCGAGGGCGATACCATTTACGTTCCCACCTGGCGCGGCGACGTGGAGCACTACTCCGATATCGCCGAGGAGGTCGCCCGTTTCTACGGCTATAACGAGATCCCGGTGCAGTTCACCGGAGCGATCAGCACCTGCGGCGGCTTCACCGAGGAGCAGCAGTGTGAGCGGCTGATCGGTCAGACCTGCCGCAGCCTGGGTCTGGACGAGATCATCACCTATTCCTTCATCAGCCCAAGCTATTACGACAAGATCCGCATGCCGAAGGATTCTCCGCTGCGCGACAGCCTGCGCATCCTCAACCCCCTCGGGGAGGACACCTCGATCATGCGCACCACCATCCTGCCCTCCATGCTGGAGATCCTCAATCGCAACTACAACTACCGCAACAAGCGCGCGGCCCTGTACGAGATCGGCCGCATCTACCGCAAGCGGGAAGACGGTCTGGCTGACGAACCGAAGATCGTCTCGCTGGGCGCCTATGGCGCGGGAATGGACTTCTTCACGCTCAAGGGCTGGGTCGAGGCGCTGCTCGACAGCCTCGGCGCCGCGAAGCCGCGCTTCGTGCAGGAGCGGGAGAATCCCTCGTACCACCCCGGCCGCTGCGCCAGGGTCTACGTCGGCGACACGTACGTGGGTGTGCTGGGGCAGATCCACCCAGCGGTGGCGGGCAATTACGGCGTGGATGCCGAGCTCTACTGTGCGGAGCTCTCGTTCGACGCGCTGTACGCCGTAAAGGGCGCGCTGCCGGTGTACAAGCCGCTGCCGCGCTTCCCGGCAGTCACGCGCGACATCGCGGTCGTCTGCGACAGAGATATTCCCGTGGGCGATCTGACGGCCTGCATCCGCAAGAGCGGCGGCAAGTACCTCGAGGAGTGCACCCTGTTCGACGTCTACACCGGGCACCATATCGCGGAGGGCATGAAGTCCGTGGCCTTCTCGCTGACCATGCGCGCCGAGGACCAGACCCTGACCGACGAGCACGCCGAGGAGACGGTGAAGCGCGTGCTGCTCGCGCTGGAACAGAACTACCGCGCCGTGATGCGCTGAAGAGCCCCATCTCCAGGCGATTTTCATCAAATTTTTACGGAATTGTCCCCATTTCAGGCTTTACTTGCCGGTTTAATCTGTTATAATGGGAGCAAGCAATCCGCAAGAAGGAGGGAACTTCATGGAAGATGTGACGAGAAAATTCACAGCGCTTGACAGCAAGGCTGAGATGCGAGAGATCCTGTCGTCTGTGTATAACTCCCTCATGGTCAAGGGCTACAATCCCATCAACCAGATCGTGGGTTATATACTTTCCGAGGATCCGACGTATATCACGAACTACAACAACGCCCGTACGCTCATCACCCGTCTGGATCGGGACGAGCTGCTGCAGGAGCTGCTGCGCACTTATCTGGACAAATAAGCGTAAGGACGGAGACCGCGAAAAGGGAGGCGCTTCCAAACGGAAGCGTCTCCCTTTCGTATACGCGCACCGCGGCTTCAGCCGTACTGCTCGGAAACGTAGAGCGAGGCGCGGCTCTGCACGGCGGCCGCGGCCTCATCCAACGTTCTGTAGCCGTCGAAATACAGGCCAGCCTCCGCGCGGATGATATCCAGCAGAGCGGGATCGTCATGCACCATTTTTTCGGTAGCGTAGACCAGGTCCCGCAGCCTCTGCGCATCGCCCTCGGTGAACCAGGGGATCGCCGCGTCGGTATGAAGGGCCGCGCCATGCTCCACAGCCAGAGAGAGCGCCTGCTCAAAGCTGGAGCGGAGCACGGGGATCCCGTAGCTGACGTCCCACTCGGTGCGCGTCAGCAGCACCTTCAAAAAGCGCCAGGCGCCGTCCTGATGCTGCGAGCTCGCGGGGATCCCCAGGCGGATAAAAACGCCGGTGCTCTCGTCGTAAACGCTCCCGTCTGAGCCGAGGCGGATAAAATAGCTGCCGTTGCCGGAGGTGGAGGGAAAGCCGCTGTAAACGTAGTCCGCATCGTGCAGGATCAGCCGGCAGAAATAGCCTATATCACCGGCCACATCTCCCTGCGCCAGCAGCAGAGCGGCCCTGTCCTCGTTTTCACGGGTATAGGAGGCGTCCCGGCAGAATTGCAGCCACTCCCGGAAGCGAGGATCGTCAAAATGACAGACGGCATTTTCGTAATCCACGAACTCCGCGGTGGCCATTTTGGAGACGGAGTCCAACAGAACGTCACGGTCACGGCCTGGGTAAAAGAGCGTCATTTCCGGATAGCTCGCTGCCAATCGGTTTACATAATCCAAAGTCCAGGCGTCCCGACCGGGATAGAGATCCCCGTGCGTCGCCATGCTCAGCAGCGTGAAGCAGGGCTGCAGCTCATACAGGCCGCCCTTGCGGAGCATAGAGCGGAGCAGGGGCTGAATGAAATCCTCCCGCCCGAGCTCCGGGTCGGCGTCGAGGAAGGGCAGCAGATCCGCAAGGAGGCTCCCGTCAAGGGAGCTTTCGGGCAGGAGAGAGGTGTCAATGAGGTCCACGCCGCTGCCTGTGGCAAGCTCAATGAGCTGGCGGTCGTAGTCCGCGCCCTCCGCGGCTTCCATCTGCCGCAGCTCGATCCGGTATTCGGGATCCGTATGGTTGAAGTAAAGGATCGAGTCGAGATAGAGCCCGGCGCGCCCCGGAGTGGCCAGAATCAGCGGCTTGCGGTAGGGGATCTGCCCCTCCGTCAGCCGGATATAGCCCTTGCCGCCAGGGTACCAGATCTCACCCTGCCGGTTCTCGAAGGCCAGCAGACCGCCCATCGATTCATAATCGAGGGCGACGTCGATCCAATCGAAGAGCTTCCGGGTCTCTCCCGTCTCCGGGTCAAAGACGCCAAGCGCGCTCCAGCCGTCGAGATTGCACAGGAGACGCCCCGCGTCGCTGACGAATTGCCCGCGCACGCTGACGGGGAGAGGCGCGCCGCAGACGAGAGAGGCGGGGTCGAAGGGCAAAGCGGAGGCATCCTCGCCCTGATCGCAGTACAGATACGTGCGCTCTGCGTTTCGGCTGGAGCCGAAAGGCGTCAGTCCGGGGACCGTTCGGAGCAGCGCGCCGGTCTCGTCGATCTCATAGCCCCGCTCCCAGTCGTAAACGATCGCCCGCGCGCGGCTGAGGGCATAGACGCCCGCGAAGGAGAGGCCGGAGGACTCGGTATTGTGCCCGCCCTCGAAGCGGAGCTCATGCCGGGAGCATGTCCCCGCGGCGAGATCGTAATACAGCAGATAGAAGAGATCGTCCCGGGCGGGGAGATAGACGCGCAGCAGGCCCCAGAGGGCCCCGTCTGCGGCGGAGAGCGCGCCGAGGTAGCAGTCCTCCGGCAGTTCGTCCAGGTCAACGGGCAGCTCAGACCAGGCGCCTGAGAGCGTATCGTACACGCAGATCAAAGGCTTGCCGTCCCGCTTTGCGGTCTGGTAAAACACGCCGTCGCTGTAGGTTACGCTGTGATCCATCCGCAGCTCCTCCGGCGCCGCAAACTCTGCGGGGATCCAGCCGTCCACGCTGTCGCCTCCGGTCTCCGGCTCTTTTGCTTTGCCGCAGGCGCAAAGACTCAGACACAGGCTGAGGATACATAAGCAGCTCACGAGTTTTTTCATAAAGGCCTCCGAGTACGTTCATCTCATATAAAGTATCACACTTTATAAACGATGGACAAGGCACTTCCGTTTCATTTAAGAAAGATTAAGAATTCTGCGGCAATTCGTGAAACAAAACCGCCGCGGAGCGCGTTATTATGGATGAAGCGCTTTCCGGCGGGGCCTTCGCCCGTCGGGAACGGGGGCTCTGCGGCCGCCCGTTCAAATGGCGCGCTGCCGTCCGTACGGGGCAGCGCGCACAGCGGATAGAAAGGAACGTGAGAAGTATGACCGAACGGCGATTGCTGCGCCGTATATGCGGCGGGGACGGCGAGGCCCTCGGCGAGGTGATCGAGCGCTACACACCGTACGTGTGCGCCGTCGCCCGCAATATCGTCGACCCGCCCCTGCAGCTCGAGGACGTGGAGGAGATCTGCGCTGACGTGTTCGTGCAGCTCTGGAAAAACGCTGGGGAGGTACAGGATGGCAAGCTGAAGGCCTGGCTCGCGGCCGTGACGCGAAACCGCGCCAAGGACCGCCTGCGGAACCTGCATCTGCCGGCCCCGCTGGAGGAGGACGCGCTTGAGATCTCCTTTGCAGGGCCGGAGGAGAGGATCGTCCGCCAGGAGCTGCGGCAGTTGACGCGCGCGGCGGTGGACGCCATGCCGGAGCCAGACCGCTCCATCTTCA